>NZ_JBEYJU010000083.1:0-41771 GCF_040703965.1 Streptomyces sp. NPDC006655
GGCCAGGAGTTCCCGGCCGCGCTCCTGGGTGATCAGAGGACCGAGGAGCGGGTCGAATGGGGGTCCCCCGGCCGGAGGCTGGGGGAGCGTGCATGGCGTCGCGCGGCAGGCGGGAATTGACAGACAGGCTCTAGGCCGTGCGGCGCTTCAGGGTGGCGGCTCCCAGGATCAGGACGAGCAGGGCGCAGCCGGCGACGATCAGGATGTCCCTGACGAAGGCGGTGGTCATGTCGGTGTGGTGGAGGACCTCGTTCATGCCGTCGACGGCGTAGGACATGGGCAGGGCGTCGGAGACGGCTTCCAGGACGGGGTGCATGTCGGAGCGAGGGGTGAAGAGGCCGCAGAGGAGGAGTTGCGGGAAGATCACCGCGGGCATGAACTGGACCGCCTGGAATTCCGAGGCCGCGAAGGCCGAGACGAAGAGTCCGAGGGCCGTGCCGAGCAGGGCGTCGAGCAGGGCGACCAGGAGCAGGAGCCAGGGTGAGCCGGTGACGTCGAGGCCCAGGAACCAGACGGCCAGGCCGGTGGCCAGGGCCGACTGGATGACGGCGAGGATGCCGAAGGCGAGGGCGTAGCCGGCGATGAGGTCGGCCTTGCCGAGGGGCATGGCGAGGAGGCGTTCGAGGGTGCCGGAGGTGCGTTCGCGGAGGGTGGCGATGGAGGTCACCAGGAACATGGTGATGAGCGGGAAGATGCCGAGGAGCGAGGCGCCGATGCTGTCGAAGGTGCCCGGGCTGCCGTCGAAGACGTAGCGGAGCAGGACCAGCATCAGGCAGGGGATGAGGAGCAGCAGCGCGATCGTGCGGGGGTCGTGGCGGAGCTGGCGCAGGACGCGGGCGGCGGTGGCGGTGGTGCGGGAGAGGTTGAGGACGCTCACGGGGGCGGCCGTGGTGGTCGCCTGATGGGTGGTCATCGTGCCGTTTCCTTTGCGCGGGGCTGGGCGGCCGCCGCGTCGACGAGGTGGAGGAAGGCGGCTTCGACGGTGTCGGAGCCGGTGCGGGTGCGGAGGGCTTCGGGGCTGCCGTCGGCGAGGATCTCGCCGTCGCGCATGAGGAGGAGGCGGTGGCAGCGCTCGGCCTCGTCCATGACGTGGGAGGAGATGAGGAGGGTGGCGCCGCGGTCGGCGGCGACGGTGTGGAAGAGCTGCCAGAGGTCGCGGCGCAGCACGGGGTCGAGGCCGACGGTGGGTTCGTCGAGGACGAGGAGTTCGGGGGCGCCGAGCAGGGCGACGGCCAGGGAGACGCGGTTGCGCTGGCCGCCGGAGAGGTTGCCGGCGAGGGCGTCGGCGTGGCTGGTGAGGTCGACTTCGCCGAGGACGCGTTCGACGTCGGTGCGGCGGTCGGCGGTGGGACGGGCGGGGTCGAGGACGGCGCCGAAGTAGTCGAGGTTCTGGCGGACGGTCAGGTCGTCGTAGACGGAGGGGGCTTGGGTGACGTAGCCGATGCGGGTGCGCAGGGTGGGGTGGCCGGCGGGGCTGCCGAGGACGTTCAGGGTGCCGGAGACCTTGGCCTGGGTACCGACGATCGATCGCATCAGGGTCGACTTGCCGCAGCCGGAGGGGCCGAGCAGACCGGTGATCTGGCCCCGGGGGACGGTGAAGTCGAGGCCGCGCAGGACGGTGCGGGGGCCGCGGGTGACGACGAGGCCGGTGGCCTGGACGGCGGGGGGCAGGGCTGTGCTGCCGGGGGCCTGGGGCGGCTCCGACGAATAATTCACCATGTGATGAATAATGCGCCGAGGGGGCAGGGGCGTCAAGGAGCAGGGGAGGAACTACGCGGTCACCCCCCCGGCCCACTCGCACCCGCCTCCCGAAGCAGTCGCCCCCGGACGCCGGACGCCACCCCGTCGCCCGGCGCGGCTCAGTCGTTGCGGGCGACGAGGAGGAGGACGTCGTACGTCTCCTCTACGACCGCGTCCGGGAATGCCTTCAGGAGGTGGGAGCGTTCCTCGGCGAGGAAGGCGGTGCGGCGGTCCTCGGGGATGACCAGGAACGCCGAGTGGCTGCCGATGTTGGCGAGGTGGGTGTCGACGGAGACGCGGCGGCTCCAGCGGACCTCGCGACGGGTGAAGCGGAGGCGGCCGCTGGGGTCGGCGAGGTCCGTGCGGTCGGCGGTGCTGCGCTTGTCGGCGGCGGTGGCCACGCCGAAGAAGCGGCTCAAGCGGTCGTCCTGGGCGACGATCCAGTCGACGTCGAGGGGGGTGGTGTTCCACCACAGCGCCAGTGCGCCGCCGGGACGCAGGACGCGCAGCGCCTCCGGCACGGAGCGGGCGGGGTCGGTCCAGTGCCAGGCCTGGGCGTAGGTCAGGAAGTCGGCGGTGTCGGCGGCGAGCGGGAGGGCGTTGCCGTCGCCGCGGACGACCGGGATGTCGGGAAGGCCGGCCCGGAGCTGCGCCGCCATGCCCTCCCCCGGCTCCACCGCGAGCACGTCGGCGCCGCGCGCGTGCAGCAGGGCGGTCGCGATGCCGGTGCCCGCGCCGACGTCGACCGCCCTGGCCCCGGCGAGGGACCGGCCGGCTTCCTCCTCGACGGCGTCGAGCAGGGCGGACGGGTAGGAGGGGCGGTTCGCGGCGTACTGGGCCGCGGCGGCGTTGAAGGAGTGGGCGCGGGTGGTGTGGGAGGGGGTGGGGGCCGGGGGGCGTGACTGGCTCGTGGTCATGCGGTCATCGTCCCGGTGGTGGGGCAGGGGACGACAGGGGATTTCCGAGCGGGGGCGGCTCGGGGGGCCGCACCGGGCGTACGGGCTCAGCGCTTCCGCTTCTTCTTCGAGGGGTTGCCCGTGCGGCGGGTGGTGCGGCGTTCGTGCTCCTGGACGGCGGCGTCGTACTCGGCGCGGTGGAGTTTCTCGCCGGGGGCCTCGGTGAGGGAGCGGAAGAAGTAGGCGAGCAGGGAGCCGACGAAGCCGATGGCGAGCAGGCCGCGCAGGGAGGCCTGGCGTTCGGGGTCGGGGCGCTTGGCGAAGGAGTCCCAGGTGGTGCGGAAGGCGAGGGCGCTGCAGATGGCGAACATCGCGACGACGAGGACGCTGACGAAGGCCCCGGTGTCGGCGAGCTGCACGCCCTCGTAGGCGAGGCGCAGGACGAGGCAGGAGGCGACGGCGGCGGCGAGCGAGCCGATGGCGACGCCGATGCGGCGGGCGGTGTAGCCGTCGTCGTGGTGCACCCAGGACGTGCCGAAGAAGCGGAGGGGCTCGGGGCGGGGGCCGCCGGTGGAGCCCGCGGGGCCGTCCGGGGTGCCTGTTTCGTCGCTCACGGGACGATTATGGCGCCGGGGGCTCCGCGGGCTCCGGGTCGGGGTCGGTGCGTCGGTCAGCCGCAGCGGTCGGCCACGTAGCCGTCGCTGCCGGTGTGGACGTAGGTGTCCGAGACGTATTCGCCGTTGTCGATGTTGTCCCAGATGTTCGACGTGCCGTAGTAGCCGGAGACCGTCGTACCGGGGGTCTGGCAGAAGATGGGGACGCGGGTGCCCTCGGGGAGGGTCCGCGTGATGCTGTAGCTGGTGCCGGGGCCGCTGCGGACGTTGAGGCGGACGCCCGGTGCGACCGCGTACGTCGCGACGGATGCCGCCAGCGCGGTGACGGCCGCGTCCTCTCCGTTGCTCCCGGCTTCCTGTGCGTGCTCGACAGACATGTGGTGCTCCCCCCACTGGACCCATGCGTGCCATGGAGTCCCGTTGATTCCCCTGGATCGAGCCACGAAACACACGTCCGCAACTCGAACGCGGAGGCTAGCAAGCCGCCTCTGTGTCGCACGAGCCATCGACTAGGCTCCGTGCGTCGCGCTCCGCGGAAACACACGGGGGTGGTCCCTTGACGCCACAGCGCAACACCGGAGCGGGCGCGGAAGCGGAACTTCCCGAGTACGCCGGGCACTACCGCCTGGAGTCCTGCCTGGGCTCGGGTGGCATGGGCGTGGTGCATCTGGCCCGCAGCACCTCGGGGCTGAAGCTCGCGGTGAAGATCGTGCATGCCGAGTTCGCCAAGGACCGTGAGTTCAGGAGTCGTTTCCGGCAGGAGGTGGCCGCCGCGCGCAAGGTGAGCGGTGCCTTCACCGCCCCCGTGGTGGATGCCGATCCGGAGGCCGAACGGCCGTGGATGGCCACCCTCTTCATTCCCGGCCCGACGCTCTCCGAGCAGGTGAAGCGGAACGGGCCGATGTCACCTGCCCAGTTGCGCCGCCTGATGGCCGGGCTGGCGGAGGCGCTGGGCGACATCCACCGGGTCGGCGTGGTGCACCGGGATCTCAAGCCGAGCAACGTGCTGCTCGCCGAGGACGGCCCCAAGGTCATCGACTTCGGGATCTCCCGGCCGAAAGACAGCGAGCTGCGCACCGAGACGGGAAAGTTGATAGGTACACCGCCGTTCATGGCGCCCGAGCAGTTCCGGCGGCCGCGTGAGGTGGGGCCCGCCGCGGACATCTTCGCGCTGGGGTCGGTGCTGGTGCACGCGTCGACCGGGCGGGGGCCGTTCGACTCGGACAGTCCGTATGTCGTCGCCTACCAGGTCGTGCATGACGAGCCGGACATCACCGGGGTCCCGGAGGAGTTGGCTCCGCTGGTGCTGCGGTGCCTCGCCAAGGAGCCCGAGGACCGGCCTACGCCCGACGAACTGATGCGGGAGATCAGGTCGTTGGCCGCGTCGTACGACACGCAGGCGTTCATACCGGCACAGCGGGTCAAGGACGAGGACGGCGCCGGTGACGCGCCGGAGGAGCGGCCCCCCGCCGCGCCGGCGCCGAAGGTGCGAGGTTCCTGGCAGGCCACCCGGCGGCGGGTGGCCTTCGCCGCCGGGTCGGGCGTCCTGGTCCTGGGCGGCCTGGTCGGCTCGGTGCTGTGGCCCGGGGACAGCGATCCGAAGCCCGCGGGCAGCACCGGGCACGGCTCCACCACCGCGTTCGAGGGGTGGCAGGCGGCCGCAGTGGCCAAGGACGGCTCCGGGATGCCCCACTGTGTCGCCGGAGCCGGGAAGTTGCTGTGTTTCCGGTCGGGGCTGGCCTTCGCCCTCGACCCGGCCGACGGGCGTCTGCTGTGGCGGCACCGGGTCGTGAAGGAGCGTACGAGCGGCTCGCCGTTCCTGTCGGGCGGACTGCTGCTGTTGCCGACGGACGGGGGGCGGCATGTCGAAGCCCTGGATCCCGCCTCGGGTGCGTCGCGTTGGTCGCTGGACCTTCCCGCGCTCCAGAGCCTGGAGGTCACCAGGAGCATGCTGCTGACCGTCGGGTCCGACGGGGTGCTCAGCGGCGTGGACAGCGGGTCCGGCCGTACCCGGTGGAGCCGGCCCCTGTCCGGCGGCGACGCGCCGTCCCTGGACTCGTTCGCCGGGGATCCGCTGGTCTACGCGACCAGCACCTCCGACCACGGGACGCACACCGTGGTCACCGCGCTCGATCCGGCCACCGGCGCCGAGCGCTGGGCGGCCCGGCTGGCAGGGGATCTGCGGCCGGTCGGCAGTGCGGGCGGGTCCCTGGTCCTGCTGTCCGTGAAGACCTCCGCCGGGGAGACGGACGGGGTCGTGCGCTACACGCCGGGGTCCGGGGCGACCCGTCGGGTGGCGCTGCCCGTGCCGCGGGTGGCCCCGGGGGCCACGGTGCGCGGTGACGTGGTCTACCTGCTGTCCGCCGGCGGTTCGCTGGAGGCCGTGGACATCGAGAGCGGCAAGCAGCTCTGGGAGCTCCAGACCTCGGTGAGCCGGGGCTCGGCGCCCGTGACCGAAGGCCGGTACGTCTACGTCACCGCGGCCGACGGACGCCTGCTCGCCGCCGACGCCCGCAGGGGCACCCTGGTCGGCCAGACCCCGGCCCGGCTCGGCGCGAACGCGAGTGAGGTCACGGCGTCGCTGTCGGCTCCGCTGCTCCTCGACGCCCACGTCTACGCCACCGCCCCCGACGGCACCGTGTTCGCCGTGGACGCGAAGGATCCGCGGGGCTGGTGACGTCGTGGGGACGGAGCAGGGGCCGCTCCCGTGCGGGACGCGGCCCCTGGTCACCCGCCGGGGTTCAGCCCAGCCTCGACACGTCGCGGACCGCGCCCCTGTCGGCGCTGGTGGCCATCGCCGCGTAGGCCCGGAGCGCCGCCGAGACCTTGCGCTCGCGGTTCTTCGGGGCGTACGCGCCGTTGAGGGCCTGCTCGCGGCGGGTCAGCTCGGCCTCGTCGACGAGGAGCTCGATCGTGCGGTTCGGGATGTCGATGCGGATGCGGTCGCCGTCCTCGACGAGGGCGATCGTGCCGCCGGAGGCCGCCTCGGGGGAGGCGTGGCCGATGGAGAGGCCCGACGTGCCGCCGGAGAAACGGCCGTCGGTGATCAGGGCGCAGGTCTTGCCGAGGCCGCGGCCCTTGAGGAAGGACGTCGGGTAGAGCATCTCCTGCATGCCGGGGCCGCCCTTGGGACCCTCGTAGCGGATCACGACCACGTCACCGTCCGTGACCTGCTTGTTGAGGATCTTCTCGACGGCCTCCTCCTGCGACTCGCAGACGACCGCGGGGCCCTCGAAGGTCCAGATGGACTCGTCGACGCCGGCCGTCTTCACCACGCAGCCGTCGACGGCGAGGTTGCCCTTGAGGACGGCGAGGCCGCCGTCCTTGGAGTACGCGTGCTCGACGCTGCGGATGCAGCCCTCCGCCGCGTCCTCGTCCAGGGCCTCCCAGCGCTCGGACTGGGAGAAGGCCTCGGCGGAGCGGACGCAGCCGGGGGCCGCGTGCCACAGCTCCACGGCCTCCGGGGAGGGCGAACCGCCGCGCACGTCCCACGTCTTCAGCCAGTCCGCGAGGGAGGGGCTGTGGACGGAGTGCACGTCCTCGTTGAGGAGGCCGCCGCGGTGCAGTTCGCCGAGGAGGGCGGGGATGCCGCCGGCGCGGTGCACGTCCTCCATGTAGTAGGTGCGGGTCTTCGCGACGTTCGGGGCGACCTTCGCGAGGCAGGGGACGCGGCGGGAGACCGCGTCGATCTCGTTCAGGCCGAAGGGGACGCCCGCCTCCTGGGCCGCGGCCAGCAGGTGCAGGATCGTGTTCGTCGAGCCGCCCATCGCGATGTCCAGCGCCATCGCGTTCTCGAAGGCCGCGAAGGTGGCGACGGAGCGGGGCAGGACCGTGTCGTCGTCCTGCTCGTAGTAGCGGCGGGTGATGTCCATGACCGTGCGGGCCGCGTTCACGTAGAGCTGCTTGCGGGCCGTGTGGGTGGCCAGGACCGAGCCGTTGCCGGGGAGGGAGAGACCGATCGCCTCGGTCAGGCAGTTCATCGAGTTGGCGGTGAACATGCCGGAACAGCTGCCGCAGGTCGGGCAGGCGTTCTCCTCGATCCGGAGAATGTCCTCGTCGGAGATCTTGTCGTTCACCGCGTCGGAGATCGCGTCGACGAGGTCGAGGGTGCGGACCGTGCCGTCCACCAGGGTGGCGCGGCCGGCCTCCATGGGGCCGCCGGAGACGAAGACCGTCGGGATGTTCAGGCGCAGGGCGGCCATGAGCATGCCCGGGGTGATCTTGTCGCAGTTGGAGATGCAGACCAGGGCGTCGGCGCAGTGCGCCTCGACCATGTACTCGACCGAGTCCGCGATCAGGTCGCGGGAGGGCAGGGAGTACAGCATGCCGCCGTGACCCATCGCGATGCCGTCGTCCACGGCGATCGTGTTGAACTCGCGGGGGATGCCACCGGCCTCCGTGATCGCCTCGGAGACGATCCGGCCGACCGGCTGGAGGTGGGTGTGGCCCGGCACGAACTCCGTGAAGGAGTTCGCGACGGCGATGATCGGCTTGCGGCCGATGTCCGCACCGGGTACACCGGAGGCGCGCATCAGGGCGCGGGCGCCCGCCATGTTGCGACCGTGGGTGACTGTGCGTGACCTCAGCTCGGGCATCGTCGCTCGCTCCTTCAGACAGATAGGGCTGCTGACGAGCGTACGCCCGTTGCCCACGGCTCGGGACGCGCCGTCCGGAATGCGGGACGGATGTCTCAGCGAGCAGGTCACGGACCGGTCGGTGACCGACCGGACGGGAACCCGGCCTACGGGTGACAGGGAACCCGGCCTACGGGTGACAGGGGACCCGGTCAGGGAGCAGTCAGGTGCCCCTGCACCACCGGAGCGACCCGCGCCACGATCTGCTCCAGGTCCGCCGACGCCAGCGGCTCCACCTTGATCACATAGCGCAGCATCGCGCAGCCGATCAGCTGCGCGGCCGCCAGTTCGGCGCGCAGCTCCGCGTCCGGGAGGTCCAGCTGTCCGGCGATCCGGCGCAGCAGCTGGGTGGCGACCAGGCGGCGGAAGACAGCGGCCGCGGTCTCGTTGTTGACGGCGGAGCGGACGATCGCCAGCAGGGGCGTACGGGTGGTGGGGTTCTCCCAGACACCGAGGACGAAGCGGGTCAGGCGTTCGCCGACGCCGTCCGGCGGGCCGTCGGCGAGCGCGGCGGGCGCGTTCAGCGCGGGGGCGAAGGCGACCGAGATGGCGGCCTCGAAGACCTGTTCCTTGGTGCCGAAGTAGTGGTGGACCAGGGCGGAGTCGACCCCGGCCGCCTTGGCGATACCGCGTACGGACGTCTTCTCGTAGCCCCGTTCGGAGAACTCCTCGCGGGCGGCGGTGAGGATACGGTCCCGGGTGCCGGCCGACTCGGTGCGCGGCGGGCGGCCACGGCGGCGGGCGCCGGGGCCGTGGTCGGCGTCGGTCATCGGCGGGGCACCCGCACCGCGGAGGCCAGGTGCAGGCGGGTGAAGGCCAGGGCCTCCGCGAGGTCGGCCTCGCGCTCCGCGCCGGACATCGCGCGCCGGGTGTTGACCTCGATGACGACGTGCCCGTCGAAGCCGGTGAGCGCGAGGCGCTCCAGCAGCTCGGCGCAGGGCTGGGTGCCGCGTCCCGGCACCAGGTGCTCGTCCTTGGCGGAGCCGCGGCCGTCGGCGAGGTGGACGTGGCCGAGCCGGTCGCTCATGCGGTCGACCATGGCGAGGGCGTCCACGCGGGACGTCGCGGCATGGCTGAGGTCGATCGTGAAGTGCCGGTAGTCGTCCTTGGTGACGTCCCAGTCGGGGGCGTACGCGAGCATCTCGCGGTCGCGGTAGCGCCACGGGTACATGTTCTCCACCGCGAACCGTACGTCCGTCTCGTCGGCCATCCGCCAGATCCCCTCGACGAAGTCGCGGGCGTACTGGCGCTGCCAGCGGAACGGGGGGTGTACGACGACCGTGCTCGCGCCCAGTTTCTCGGCGGCGGCCCGGGCCCGCTGGAGCTTGACCCAGGGGTCGGTGGACCAGACCCGCTGGGTGATCAGCAGGCAGGGGGCGTGCACCGCGAGGATCGGGATGCGGTGGTAGTCACTGAGCCTGCGCAGGGCCTCGATGTCCTGGCTGACCGGGTCGGTCCAGACCATGACCTCCACGCCGTCGTAGCCGAGGCGCGCGGCGATCTCGAAGGCCGTCGCCGTCGACTCCGGGTACACGGAGGCCGTGGAGAGCGCGACCTTCGCATCCGGGATGCGGACGACGTCCCTTGGATTTGCCACGAGGGACAGGTTACGGGGTGCGGGCGGGTGGACACGGGGCGGCTGCTCGCCGTTGTGACCACCGCCATGCGCGGCACCCCGCGGAGCGGCTACGCCGAACCCATGTGATCGAGCCGCCGCAGGATCACACCCTCCCGCAACGCCCACGGGCAGACCTCCACGCTCTCCACCCCGAACAGGTCCATCGCGGCCTCCGCCACCAGGGCGCCCGCCACCAGCTGGTTCGCCCGGCCCTCCGACACCCCCGGGAGCGCGGCGCGCTGCGCCGTGTTCATGGCCGCCAGCCTCGGGACCCAGGTCTCCAGGGAGTTCCGCTTGAGTTCGCGCTGCACGTAGAGGCCCTCGGCGGAACGGGCCGCGCCGGCGATGCGGGCCAGCTGTTTGAACGTCTTGGAGGTGGCGACCACGTGGTCCGGCGCGCCGAAGCGGCTGAACTCGCCGACCGTGCGGGCGATCTCGGCGCGTACATGGCGGCGCAGCGCACGTATGTCGTCGGCGGCCGGCGGGTCGCCGGGGAGCCAGCCCGCGGTGAGCCGGCCGGCGCCGAGCGGGAGGGAGACCGCCGTGTCCGGTTCCTCGTCGATGCCGTAGGCGACCTCCAGGGAGCCCCCGCCGATGTCCAGGACCAGCAGCTTTCCGGCGGACCAGCCGAACCAGCGGCGTACGGCGAGGAAGGTCAGCCGGGCCTCCTCGGCACCGGTGAGGACCTGGAGCTCGACGCCGGTCTCGGCCTGCACGCGCGCGAGGACGTCGTCGGCGTTGCTGGCCTCGCGCACGGCGGAGGTGGCGAAGGGCAGCAGATCCTCGACGCCCTTGTCCTCGGCGGCCTGTAGGGCGTCCTTGACGACACCGACCAGTTTCTCGACCCCGTCGGGGCCGATCGCGCCGTTGCCGTCGAGGAGTTGCGCGAGGCGCAACTCCGACTTGTGCGAGTGCGCCGGCAGCGGGCGCGCACCGGGGTGCGCGTCCACCACCAGCAGGTGCACCGTGTTGGATCCCACGTCGAGGACACCGAGTCTCATGTACGGAACTGTACGGAACGCTGCTGGGAGCGGGCGCCGAGCAGTCCCCGCGGGGAGCTTCGGCGACTTACCCTGGACGGGTGCCAAAGACGAACAAGACGAAGGACCACAAGGACGTCAAATCAGCCGAGGGTTCTTCGCGGGTGAAGCCGCCGCGGCCGTCGAAGACGCCGAAGCTGTCGAAGAAGGCCCTGGCCGCGGACGAGAAGGGGCTCGACTTCGCGCGCGCGTGGGTGGAGTTCCCGGATCCGGCGGACGACGAGCAGGTGTTCCGCTGCGACCTGACCTGGCTGACCTCCCGCTGGAACTGCGTCTTCGGCAGTGGCTGCCAGGGCATCCAGGCGGGCCGCGCGGACGACGGCTGCTGCACGCTGGGCGCGCACTTCTCCGACGAGGACGACGAGAAGCGGGTCGCCGAGCATGTGGCGCGGCTCACGCCGGAGATCTGGCAGCACCATGCCGAGGGCACCCGGGACGGCTGGGTCTCGGAGGACGAGGAGGGTTCCCGCCAGACGCGTCCCTTCAAGGGCTCGTGCATCTTCCAGAACCGTCCCGGGTTCGCGGGCGGCGCGGGCTGCTCGCTGCACATCCTGGCCCTGAAGGAGGGGCGGGAGCCGCTGGAGACCAAGCCGGACGTCTGCTGGCAGCTTCCGATCCGCCGGACCTACGACTGGATCGACCGCCCCGACGACACCCGCGTCCTGCAGATCTCGATCGGCGAGTACGACCGCAGGGGGTGGGGCCCGGGCGGCCACGACCTCCACTGGTGGTGCACGTCGGCGACGTCGGCGCACGGCGCGGGCGACCCGGTGTACGTCTCGTACCGCCCGGAGCTGACCGAGCTGATGGGCAAGGCGGGCTACGACCGACTGGTGGAACTCTGCGAGCAGCGCCTGTCCGGCCTGCTGCCGCTGCTGGCCCCCCACCCGGCGGACCCTCTGGACTGACGCCCACGGCGGCCGCGGCCCGGCCCGGCACCGGCGGAAGAACAGGCCGGCACACCGAAGCAGTGGTGCCTGCCCGGGAGGGCCGGGGTCACGGGATCGGTGGGGGCGCCCCGGTGTCCGGGGGCGTCGGCGAAGCCGAGGGTGTGGGAGCGCCGGTGTCCGACTCGGTCGGCGTCGGCGTCGGGGTCGACGGCGGCGGGTCACTGGCCGGTGGCGGCGGCTGGGTGGGGGCGGAGGCCGTCGGTGTCGGCGTCGGTCCCTGCGAAGGGGGCGGTTTCGGCCCGCGGCGGGACGGCGGAGCCGTCCCGTGCCCGTCGATCGACACCACCGCCCCTGCGGGCGCCACCGCCACCCGCGCGCTCCAGTGCCCCGACGGCTCCCTCAGCTGATCGACGTAGACCTTGACCGTGAACGACTCGCCGGGCCGCAGCGATCCCGAGGACCGGGAGAAATACAGCCACCCCGCCGAGGTGGAGAGCGACCACCGCACCGCCGCGTCCCCGCCCGCCGCCAGCGTGACCAGCGTCGTGTCGCCGTCGTTCTCGGCCGTCACCGTGAGGTGCCCCGCGCCGGCCTGCTTCCGGTCGGCCCCCAGCACGCTGATCACCTCCACCGACACATCGGCCTTGCCGCCCGCGCCGATCCGCGGCCCGGGGCCGGCGTTCCCGGCGTTCTCGTACCCCCCGCCCCCGGACCCGTCACCGCCGAGGACGCCGGAGCCGGCGGCCTCCCGCGCGGTCGCGGACGGCCCGTCCTGCCCCTCCCCCGTCGGCGAGCCCCGGTAGGCGGCCCACAGGGCGAGCACCGGCGCCGCCACCACCGTCGCCACGACGGTGGCCGTGACGGCACGCGCGCGCAGCCGGTCCCGACGGGCCGCGTGGTCCTTGGGGTCCATCGGGAAGCCGCGCCGGTCGAAGCGCGGGAGAGCCGCCCCGCGCACGCGTGGCTGGTGCGCCATCGCCCTGTGCAGGGCCGCGCGGGGCGCCTCCAGGACGGGCAGTTCCGCGGGGGTGGTCATCGCGCCGGGCCACCGGCCGGGGGCCGCGCGTTCGGCGGTGCGGCGGCAGCGCGGGCAGTCGTCGACGTGCCGGACCAGTTCGCGGCGCAGGGCGCTGCTGAGCACCAGCTGGCTGTCCCCGGTGAGGTGGGACACGCTCGGGCAGCCGCCGGTCTCGACGACGGCGAGGGCCGCGCGGGTGCGTTCGACCTCGCAGGCGGCGGAGGCGAGCAGTTCGCGGGCGCCGGCGAGGTCCATGCCGAGGACGGCGGCGACCTCCTCGGCGGTGAGGTGGTGGCGTACCGCGAGTTCGAGCGCCTCGCGCTGCTCGGGGGTGGTGCCGGCCGCCTCGGGCCAGGCGAGCAGGGCGAGTTCGCGGCGCCGCTGCTCCTGGTCGTCGGTGGGGGCCTGCGGTTCGGGGGCGATGTGGCGGCCCGCCGCGTGAGTGGCCTGACGTTTCTGCTTGGCCTGGGCCAGCCCGCGCAGACAGGCCCAGCGGGCCAGTGCGTACAGCCAGGCCCTGCGGTCCCCGGCGGCCTGCGGGACGCGTTGGCCGCGCCGCTCGGCGAGGGCGAGGACGTCCCCGAGGGCGGCGGTGGCCGCGTCGTGGTCGCACAGCACCGAGAGGCAGTAGGTGAACAGCCCGTCGAGGTACGGCTCGTAGCGCGCGGACGGTCGCTGCGCCAGCGCGCGCGCCGCCGTACGGTCGCGCGCCGCGCGCGCCTCCCGGTGCGCCCGGTGGGCACCGGTCATGCGGGGCGAGGTCTCCGGAGTGCTGCTCATCACCCGTGCGACCGTAGGCGGCGGCGTAACGTCCCTTCTTGCGGCTTGAGCACTTTTAATCCGTACGGGTGAAACGATCCCTCAATAGGGGACAGGAGGCCGCGATTCCGTGGCTCGTTCCCGACGGGGCATGGCTGGGACCGGTCCACCCACACCTGTCACAGGAGCCACCCCGGACCCGTTGTCGGTGGCGGGGGCTACGGTTTCCGCATGGCCACCCGTACCAAGACCGCCAAGGACCGCCCGTCGTACCGCTGCACCGAGTGCGGCTGGCAGACGGCCAAGTGGCTCGGTCGCTGCCCCGAGTGCCAGGCCTGGGGGACGATCGAGGAGTACGGCACGCCCGCGGTCCGTACGACGGCACCCGGCCGGGTCACCACCTCCGCGGTGCCCATCGGCCAGGTGGACGGCCGTCAGGCCACCGCCCGCACCACCGGCGTGCCCGAGCTGGACCGGGTGCTCGGCGGCGGCCTGGTCCCCGGCGCGGTCGTGCTCCTGGCGGGCGAGCCCGGCGTCGGCAAGTCCACGCTCCTGCTGGACGTGGCGGCCAAGTCGGCGAGCGACGAGCACCGCACCCTCTACGTCACCGGTGAGGAGTCCGCGAGCCAGGTCCGCCTCCGTGCGGACCGCATCGGCGCCATCGACGACCACCTCTACCTCGCCGCCGAGACCGACCTGGCCGCCGTCCTCGGCCACTTGGACGCGGTGAAGCCGTCGCTGCTGATCCTGGACTCGGTGCAGACGGTCGCCTCCCCGGAGATCGACGGCGCGCCCGGCGGCATGGCCCAGGTGCGGGAGGTGGCCGGCGCCCTCATCCGCGCCTCCAAGGAGCGGGGCATGTCCACGCTCCTGGTGGGCCACGTCACCAAGGACGGCGCGATCGCGGGACCGCGGCTGCTGGAGCACCTGGTGGACGTCGTCCTGCACTTCGAGGGCGACCGGCACGCGCGCCTGCGCCTGGTCCGCGGCGTCAAGAACCGGTACGGCGCCACCGACGAGGTCGGCTGCTTCGAACTGCACGACGAGGGCATCACCGGTCTCGCCGACCCGAGCGGACTCTTCCTGACCCGGCGCGCCGAACCGGTGCCGGGCACCTGCCTGACCGTGACCCTGGAGGGCCGCCGCCCGCTGGTCGCCGAGGTCCAGGCGCTCACGGTGGACTCGCAGATCCCCTCCCCGCGCCGGACCACCTCCGGCCTGGAGACCTCCCGGGTCTCGATGATGCTGGCGGTGCTGGAGCAGCGCGGCCGGATCAGCGCGCTCGGCAAGCGGGACATCTACTCCGCGACGGTCGGCGGGGTGAAGCTCTCCGAGCCCGCCGCCGATCTGGCCATCGCCCTCGCGCTGGCCTCCGCCGCCAGCGACACCCCGCTCCCGAAGAACCTCGTCGCCATCGGCGAGGTCGGCCTCGCGGGCGAGGTCAGGCGGGTCACCGGCGTCCAGCGCAGGCTCTCGGAGGCGCACCGGCTCGGCTTCACGCACGCGCTCGTACCGGGCGATCCCGGCAAGGTCCCGCCGGGCATGAAGGTCCTGGAGGTCGCCGACATGGGGGACGCGCTGCGGGTGCTGCCGCGCTCCCGTCGCCGGGAGGCCCCACGGGAGGCGGAGGAGCGCCGGTAGACTTTGCCCTGGTCTCGCCCGTCCGTACGAACCGAGTGCGGGTGCGGCAGCGCCTCAGAACCTGCGACCGGAGGAGTGCAGTGGCAGCCAACGACCGGGCATCGGCTCCCGGAAAGTCCGGCGGGAGTGCCGGTTCCGAGGGCCTGATGCGCGCCTCGCTGAGCGCCGTGGCTCCGGGCACGTCCATGCGGGACGGCCTGGAGCGGGTCCTCCGCGGCAACACGGGCGGACTCATCGTCCTCGGCTTCGACAAGTCGGTCGAGACGATGTGCACGGGCGGTTTCGTGCTCGACGTCGAGTTCACGGCGACCCGGCTGCGGGAGCTGTGCAAACTCGACGGCGGCATCGTGATCTCCTCCGACCTGTCGAAGATCCTGCGGGCTGGTGTCCAGTTCGTACCGGACGCCACGATCCCGACGGAGGAGACGGGCACCCGGCACCGGACGGCGGACCGGATCTCCAAGCAGGTCGGCTTCCCGGTGGTCTCGGTCTCGCAGTCGATGCGGCTGGTCGCGCTCTACGTCGGCGGGCAGCGCCGGGTCCTGGAGGACTCCGCGGCGATCCTGTCCCGTGCGAACCAGGCGCTCGCGACCCTGGAGCGGTACAAGCTCCGCCTGGACGAGGTGGCCGGCACGCTGTCGGCGCTGGAGATCGAGGACCTGGTGACGGTCCGGGACGTGTCCGCCGTCGCCCAGCGCCTCGAGATGGTCCGCCGGATCGCCACGGAGATCGCCGAGTACGTGGTCGAACTGGGCACCGACGGGCGGCTTCTCGCGCTCCAGCTGGACGAGCTGATCGCCGGGGTCGAACCCGAGCGGGAGCTGGTGGTCCGGGACTACGTGCCCGAGCCGACGGCGAAGCGGTCCCGCACGGTCGACGAGGCGCTCTCCGAGCTGGACGCCCTGAGCCATGCGGAGCTGCTGGAGATGCCGACGGTGGCACGGGCGTTGGGGTACACCGGGTCGCCGGAGACACTGGACTCGGCGGTGTCGCCGCGTGGTTTCCGGCTGCTGGCGAAGGTGCCGCGGCTGCCGGGGGCGATCATCGACCGGCTGGTGGAGCACTTCGGGGGCTTGCAGAAGCTGCTCGCCGCGAGTGTGGACGACCTCCAGACGGTGGACGGGGTCGGGGAGGCTCGGGCGCGGAGTGTGCGCGAGGGACTGTCGCGGTTGGCCGAGTCTTCGATTCTTGAGCGGTATGTCTGATTCCGCCTGTTAGCTCGGGCGGTTGTGGCTGTACGGCGGCTGCGGGCCGGTGGGGGGCTGATCGCGCAGTTCCTCCCCCAGCCTTCGGCCGGGGGCACCCCCAGCGCCCCTGACGGGGCGCTCCACAGCCGTTCCTTCAGATCGGCCCTAGTCCGCTGACAGGACGAACGACGCCTGGGCTTTCGCGTAGCCCGGGACCGCCGCTTGCAGGAGGTACGTGCCCGCGCCGGCCGACCCTGCCGGGGGCGTCGCGCACTGGGCCGCGCTCGGCTTGCGGTCCCACTTCAGGGTGTAGGTGATGCTGTTGCCGGCCGGCACCCGGTACCACCGGCTCCCCGCCGTCTTCGGGCAGTCGGCGGAGGACCAGTAGCTGTTGTCCGCGGACGCCGCCGTGATCGTCAACACCGCGTTCTTCGGGCCGAGATCGATCTTGCAGTCACTGGACGAGGTGTTCCTCGCCGCGAGTTCGAAGGTCGGCGTCTGCTCCGGCGAATACGAGTTGTGCAGGCTCTTCAAGGTCAACGACACCGCGCCCGCAGTGCAGTTGGGGAGGGCGGAAGACCCCGGCAGCGAGGCGGCCGTACCGCCGGAGCCGGAGGTCACGTCGCCCCCCGAGCCACCCGAGCCGCCCGAGGAACCGGCGGAACCTGAGGAGCCCGACGTCGAGCCGTCCCCCGTACCGCCCGAACTCCCGTCGCCCGCACCCGAGCCGGCTCCGCCACCGCTGCCGGAGCCGGATCCCGACCCGCCCCCGCTCGACTCGTCCCGTCCGCCGGGGGCCTGGCTGATCGCGGGCCCGCTGCCGGAGGGTCCCGGCGTGATGGTGGACACGGGATTCTTGCCGTTGGACCCGTCGGCGCCCTTCTTGCCGCCCCCGCCGCCCGACGTCACGATCCATGCGATCAGCAGCGCCAGTACGACGACCGCGGACAGCATGATGGCCCTCCGTCGCCAGTAGATGGAGGAGGGAAGCGGCCCGACCGGATTGCGCAGAGATCCCACGTCGCAAACTGTACGAGAGATCCATGCGCTTCCTCGCCCCACCCGCCGCCCGAACCTCAACTTTTCCGGATCATCATTCCGGCAACTCCCGTCAGCCCGGCTCTTCTTCGTCATCGACGCCGTCGACCCGGCCTCGTCACCCGCCACGTCCGCCCCGGTCGTCGCGGAACGTGGCAGGATCGGAAGGGCCATGACTGAGAAGCTGCACACCCCTGTGATCGCCTGGTTCGACGCCCACGCCCGCGACCTCCCCTGGCGCCACCCGGAAGCGGGCCCGTGGGGCGTGATGGTCAGCGAGTTCATGTTGCAGCAGACGCCGGTCAGCCGCGTCCTGCCGGTGTACGAGCAGTGGCTGGCCCGCTGGCCGCGCCCCGCCGACCTCGCCGCGGAGGCGCCCGGCGAGGCGGTACGCGCCTGGGGCCGGCTCGGCTACCCGCGCCGCGCCCTGCGGCTGCACGGCGCCGCGGTCGCCATAACGGAACGGCACGGCGGCGACGTGCCCACCGACCACGCGCAGTTGCTCGCGCTGCCCGGGATCGGCGAGTACACGGCCGCCGCCGTCGCGTCGTTCGCGTACGGGCAGCGGCACGCCGTGCTGGACACGAACGTGCGGCGGGTGCTCGCGCGAGCCGTGACCGGCGTGCAGTACCCGCCGAACGCCACCACCGCCGCCGAGCGCAAGCTCGCCCGTGAGCTGCTGCCGGCGGACGAGCGGACCGCGGCCCGCTGGGCCGCCGCCTCCATGGAGCTGGGCGCGCTGGTGTGCACGGCGAAGAACGAGACCTGCCCGCGGTGCCCGATCGCCGCGCAGTGCGCCTGGCGGCTGGCCGGCAAGCCGGAGCACGAGGGACCGCCGCGGCGCGGGCAGACGTACGCCGGTACCGACCGGCAGGTGCGCGGCAAGCTCCTCGCCGTACTGCGCGAGGCGCACGCCCCCGTGCCGCAGACGGCGCTCGACCAGGTGTGGCACGAGCCGGTGCAGCGGGCGCGCGCCCTGGACGGGCTGGTCTCGGACGGACTGGTGGAGCCGCTCACGGGCGGTCTCTATCGGCTTCCGCTGGGCTGACGCACAGCCACATCACAGCGGCCGGGGCCGTGTTACGACCCCGACGACCGGACGAACCCCCCGATAAACGGGCATATCTCCCTGCCTGCTTACCCCGAACCTACTTCCGTTACACAACCGACGGACAGCCGATTGCTACCCGCAGGCTGCTCCGCACAGCCCCGTGACAACGAGTCCGTAGCTTCGTTTCTGTGCCCGCCAGGACCGCGGGACAGCAGTGACCAGAGCAGGAACTCAGGGGCCGAGGGCCGGGGAAAACGGGGATCGGGAGGCGGTTGATCATGGCGCAGGGCGAGGTGCTCGAATTCGAGGAGTACGTCCGCACCCGGCAGGACGCGCTGCTGCGCAGCGCTCGTCGGCTGGTCCCGGACCCCACGGACGCCCAGGACCTGCTCCAGACCGCGCTGGTACGGACGTACGGCCGCTGGGACGGCATCGCCGACAAGAAACTCGCGGACGCCTACCTGCGCCGCGTCATGATCAACACGCGGACCGAGTGGTGGCGGGCCCGCAAGCTGGAAGAGGTCCCGACCGAGCAGATGCCCGACGCCTGCGTGGACGACGCCACCGAGCAGCACGCGGACCGCGCGCTCCTCATGGACATCATGAAGGTGCTGGCTCCGAAGCAGCGCAGCGTCGTGGTGCTGCGACACTGGGAGCAGATGTCCACGGAGGAGACGGCCGCCGCCCTCGGCATGTCGGCCGGTACGGTCAAGAGCACGCTGCACCGGGCGCTCGCCCGGCTCCGCGAGGAGCTGGAGTCCCGCGACCTCGACGCACGCGCGCTGGAGCGTGAGGAGCAGGAGCGTTGCGCGGCCTGACCGACGCGGGGCCCGACAGGGGCCCGGCGGGCGCACAGGCGGTGGTCACGGCAGCGGCCGTGGTCGCCGCCGTCGCCCTTTTCGCCGCGGCCTGCGGCACCGGTGGCACCGGCGCCCGTGACGAGGGCCCGGCCCACTCCGACTCGGTCGAGCACGCCCCGGCCGCCAAGGCCCCCTCGCCCAACCCGTCGCAGACCTACTCGAAGATCGACGCGGTCGCCCTGGTGAAGGCCGACCCGGCGGTCTCGGCCACCGTGAAGCGGGACCTCAAGCCCTGCGCGGGCGACGCGTACCCGGTCGACGTGACCTACGGCGATCTCACCGGAGGCCAGCTGGACGACGTCGTCGTCAACGTGCTGACCTGCGGGGACGCGGTGGGAGTCGGGGCGTACGTGTACCGCAGGGAGGACGGTTCGTACAAGAATGTCTTCAGGGCCGAGGAGTCCCCGGTCTACGCGGAGATCGACAAGGGCGACCTGAGCGTGACCAAGCAGGTGTACGAGAAGGGGGACCCGGTGTCGAGTCCCTCGGGCGAGAACGTGATCACCTACCACTGGACCTCGGGACGCTTCGTCCAGCAGGACTTCCACCACACCGACTACGGCAACGCGGCCGGCGGCAACGCCACCGACAACCCGACCGCCGCCGGCTGACCCGGCCCCGACCCCACCACGACGACACGAGAGAGCCGGATGGCAGACCAGACCCACGTCCTGTTCGTCGAGGACGACGACGTCATCCGCGAGGCCACGCAGCTCGCCCTGGAGCGGGACGGCTTCGCGGTCACCGCCATGCCCGACGGACTGTCGGGCCTGGAGGCGTTCCGAGCCGACCGGCCCGACATCGCCCTGCTGGACGTGATGGTCCCCGGCCTGGACGGGGTGAGCCTGTGCCGGCGGATCCGGGACGAGTCCACCGTGCCGGTGATCATGCTGTCGGCGCGCGCCGACTCGATCGACGTGGTCCTCGGCCTGGAGGCGGGCGCCGACGACTACGTCACCAAACCGTTCGACGGGGCCGTGCTGGTCGCCCGGATCCGGGCGGTGCTGCGCCGCTTCGGACACGCGAGCGGCGGTGAGAAGCCACATGAGGACGCGGCGCCGGTCACCGGCGGTCTGCTCACCTTCGGCGATCTGGAGATCGACACGGAGGGCATGGAGGTGCGCCGGGCCGGGCAGCCGGTCGCGCTCACCCCGACCGAGATGCGGCTGCTCCTGGAGTTCTCCTCGGCACCTGGGACCGTGCTCTCCCGCGACAAGCTGCTCGAACGCGTCTGGGACTACGGCTGGGGCGGGGACACCCGGGTCGTCGACGTGCACGTGCAGCGGCTGCGCACGAAGATCGGCCAGGACCGGATCGAGACGGTCCGCGGTTTCGGCTACAAATTGAAGGCCTGAGCGAGGCGGCCATGCGGGGGTTCACCAGACACATCCGGCACAGCGGCCCGGGACTGCGCACCGGGCTCCGCTGGAAGCTGAGCGCGGCCATCGCGCTGGTCGGCGCGCTGGTCGCGATCGCGCTGAGCCTGGTGGTGCACAACGCGGCCCGGGTCTCGATGCTGGACAACGCACGCGACCTCGCCAACGAGCGGTTGCAGATCGCCCAGCGCAACTACGAGCTGTTCGGCCGGGCGAACTTCCCCGACGTCAAGGTCAACGACCCGCTGCTGCCCGACGCCCTGCGTGACAAGGTCGACGCGGGCCGCCGGGCGACCGACGTCATCGACCACGGCAGCGGCGCGCCGGACATCTGGGCGGCCGTGCAGGCCAAGGACGGACGGGTGCTGTCCCTGCACGGCACCTTCCCCAACCGCAGCAGCAACGTCCTGCGGGACCTCGACCAGGCCCTCGTCATCGGCTCCATCGCGGTGGTGCTCGGCGGCAGCGCGCTCGGCGTGCTGATCGGCGGGCAGCTCTCGCGCCGGCTGCGCAAGGCGGCGGCCGCGGCCAACCAGGTCGCCCAGGGCGAGCCGGACGTGCGGGTGCGGGAGGCCATCGGCGGGGTCGTCCGGGACGAGACCGACGACCTCGCCCGCGCGGTGGACGCCATGGCGGACGCGCTGCAGCAGCGGTTGGAGGCCGAGCGGCGGGTCACCGCCGACATCGCGCACGAGCTGCGGACGCCGGTGACGGGGCTGCTCACGGCGGCCGAACTGCTCCCGCCCGGCCGCCCGACGGAACTGGTCCTGGACCGGGCGAAGGCGATGCGCACCCTCGTCGAGGACGTGCTGGAGGTGGCCCGGCTGGACAGTGCCTCCGAGCGGGCCGAGCTCCAGGACATCATGCTGGGCGAGTTCGTGTCCCGGCGGGTGGCGGCGAAGGACCCGGCGATCGAGGTACGGGTGGTGCACGAGTCGGAGGTCACCACCGATCCGCGGCGGCTGGAGCGGGTGCTGTTCAACCTGCTCGCCAACGCGGCCCGGCACGGCAGGCCGCCGATCGAGGTGACCGTCGAGGGCCGGGTCATCCGGGTCCGCGACCACGGCCCCGGCTTCCCCGAGGAACTCCTCGCGGAGGGCCCGAGCCGGTTCCGCACCGGCAGCGCGGACCGCGCGGGCCAGGGGCACGGCCTGGGGCTGACCATCGCGGCCGGGCAGGCGCGGGTGCTGGGGGCCCGGCTGACCTTCCGCAACATCCGCCCGGCGGGGGCCCCCGCACACATTCCGGCGGAGGGCGCGGTGGCCGTCCTGTGGCTCCCCGAACACGCCCCGACGGCCACCGGCAGCTACCCGATACTCCCGGGACCGGCCCAGGCGGGAAGCCGCTGAGAGTCCTTCACGCACCGGCCACGAAAATCTCCTCGCCGCGTGACGGACGTATGCCGTCGTGCGGCCGGCGAACGAGCGAGCGGTGAGTTCCTCCGCCGGGACGTGGTGATCCGGCGGAAACCGGCAGTGTGGGCCAGTGCGGCGATCCGCTCCGGCGCGTAGAGGCTCAGGAAGGGCGTGCCGGAGGCCCGCGCGGCCCGCTGGCTGCTCCCGCCGGTCGGTTTCGACGTCCTCGATCGGCCGCAGGAACATGGTGACCGGCGGCGGCCTTCCCGGGGCGAGCCGCCGGCCGCGGCACGGACACGACGACGCCGGCCGACTGGAGAACCAGTCGGCCGGCGTCGTCGTCGGTGAGCCGCGTCGTCAGACGGCGGTGAGCAGCGTCGTCAGACGGCCTCGGCCAGCTGGATCGGAGCCGCTTCCTCGCTGGTGGCCGGTCCGCTCTTGAGCGGCACCTCCTTGACGAACACCGCCGCCACCAGCACCACCACGGCGATCACGGCACCCAGCAGGAACGCCGAGTGCGTGCCGGCCGACACCGCGTGCTGGTAGGCGTCCCGCACCGGAGCGGGCAGCTTCGCCAGGCTCGCCGCGTCCAGCGAGGCGGACTTCTCGGTGGCCTTGGCCGCCAGCGCCCCGCCCCGCTCGGACATGACGTGCTTCACCCGGTCGTTGAAGATCGCGCCCATGATGGCGACACCGAAGGAGGAGCCGAGCGTCCGGAACAGGGTGGTGGACGAGGACGCGACACCCATGTCCTTCATCTGCACGCTGTTCTGCGCGACCAGCATGGTGATCTGCATCAGGCAGCCCATGCCCAGGCCGACGACGGCCATGTACAGCCCGGAGGTGAACCGGGTGGTGTCGGTGTCCATGGTGGACAGCAGGTACAGCCCGACGGCCAGCAGCACCCCGCCCACCATGGGGAAGATCTTGTAGCGGCCGGTGTTGGTGGTGACCCGCCCGGCGACCATCGAGGTCACCAGCATCGCGCCGAGCATCGGCAGCAGCAGCAGACCGGAGTTGGTCGCGGACGCGCCCTGCACGGACTGCTGGTAGAGCGGCAGGAAGAGCGTGGCGCCGAACATCACGAAGCCCACGATGAAGCCGATGACCGACATGAGGGTGAAGTTGCGGCTGCGGAAGATGTGCAGCGGCAGCACCGGCTCCGCGGCCTTGGTCTGCCAGAACACGAACCCGACGAGCGCGGCGACACCGATGGCGATCAGTTCCATGATCCGCGCGGACGTCCAGGCGTACTCGGAGCCGCCCCAGGTGGTGACCAGCACGATGGAGGTGATGCCGAGGGTCAGCAGACCGGCGCCGAGGTAGTCGATGCGGGCCTTGTTCCGCTTCTTCGGCAGGTGCAGCACGGCGCTGACGGCGGCCAGCGCGATCACGCCCAGCGGCAGGTTGATGTAGAAGGCCCAGCGCCAGCCCCAGTTGTCGGTGATGGTGCCGCCGACCAGCGGACCGCCGATCATCGCGAGCGCCATGACGCCGGCCATCATGCCCTGGTACTTGCCGCGCTCGCGGGGCGGTATCAGGTCACCGATGATCGCCATGACCCCGACCATCAGACCACCGGCGCCGAGCCCCTGAACGGCCCGGAACCCGATCAGCTCGCCCATGTTCTGGGCCATTCCGCTGAGCGCGGAGCCGATCAGGAAGATGACTATGGAGGTCATGAAGGCGCCCTTGCGCCCGTACATGTCGCCGAGCTTGCCCCAGATCGGGGTCGCCGCGGCGGTCGCCAGGGTGTACCCGGTCACCACCCACGACAGGTGCTCGAGGCCGCCCAGCTCGCCCACGATCGTCGGCATCGCGGTGCCCACGATCATGTTGTCGAGCATCGCGAGCATCATCGCGATCATGAGCGCGAGCAGTACGACCCGTACGCTCCTCGGCTGTTTCTCCGGCTGCTCCGCCGGCTCCGGTGCCCCCGGATTCTCCTGGCCGGTCACGGCCGCCTGGGTGTCCGCCATCTCTCCCACTCCCCCTGGCGACAGGTACTTACTTGCCGCCCGGCTAGTTCACTACACTGGGAAGGTAGACCTGTCACTAGCCGGGCGTCAAGTAAGTTTCCCGGGGCGGACGACGGCGTCCGGCGGGACGAATTTTCGCGGGAGTGCGAGGAGTAAGAGGATGGGCGTCACCATGGACGGCACCAAGCAGCAGCGCCGCGGCAACACCCGCCAGCGCATCCAGGACGTGGCGCTCGAACTCTTCGCCGAGCAGGGCTACGAGAAGACCTCCCTGCGGGAGATCGCCGAGCGCCTCGACGTGACCAAGGCGGCCCTGTACTACCACTTCAAGACCAAGGAAGAGATCCTGGTCAGCGTCTTCGAGGATCTGACGCAGCCCATCAGCGACCTGATCGAGTGGGGCAGGGACCAGCCCCACACCCTGGAGACCAAACAGGAGATCGTCCGGCGCTACAGCAAGGCGCTCGGCGACGCGGAGCCGCTGTTCCGGTTCATGCAGGAGAACCAGGCGACGGTCCGGGAGCTGCGCATCGGCGACACCTTCAAGGACCGGATGCGCGGCCTGCGGAACATCCTGATGGACCCGGACGCTCCGCTGACCGACCAGATCCGCTGCGTCAGCGCGCTGTTCACGCTGCACGCCGGGATGTTCGTGATGCAGGACATCGAGGGCGACCTCCAGAAGAAGCGGGAAGCCGTGCTGGAGGTCGCCATGGACCTGGTGACCCAGGCCCACCAGGGTTCGGACCGGCCCGCTTAGACGGTCACGCCCTGGGCGCGCAGGAAGGCGACCGGGTCGACGGCGGAGCCGTAGTTCGGCGTCTTGCGGATCTCGAAGTGCAGGTGCGGGCCGGTGGAGTTGCCGGTGCTGCCGGACAGGGCTATGTGCTGACCGGTCTTCACGACCTGCCCGACCCTGACGTCGATGCGCGAGAGGTGCGCGTACTGCGAGTACTCGCCGTCGGCGTGCTTGATGACGACGGCGTTGCCGTACGCGGGACCGTCGCCGGCGCCGTTGCCGCCGGCCTTGACGACGGTGCCGCCGTGGGCGGCGATGACCTCGGTGCCGGTGGGCACGGCGAAGTCCTGGCCGCTGTGCCGATGGGTCCACAGGCCACCGGCCTGGTTGAAGGTCGCGGAGAGGGTGTACTTCTTCACCGGGTCGACCCAGGCGGCGGCGCTGGAGGTGGCGGCCGACGCGACACCCGACCCCACGACGGCCGTCACCGCGGCACCGGCGGCCAGAACGGCGGCACGCTTGCGGAGCGAGGACGTACGGGGGGCACGGAGAGCGGCGCGCAGGGACATCGGAACCTCGTGGGGTAGGCAACAGGGAACCCACTGGCGCACCGGCTCGTTCGCCGGCCGTGCACCGGGTGGGCCATCCCTTGGTAACCCGGAGGCCGCCCAACGCTCAAACAGCCCGTCTACGGCACTTCGTAGTACCCGCCCCCCATAACCGTCACCTTCTTGACAGGAGCGCCAGGCCGCACAAACCGTCCCCGACGCCGCCGCATCCGGATACCTCCGGGTACCGAATCCCCATCACCTGGGCCACAGGTCCCACTATCTCCACTAGTAACGGACATTTCCCCCGTGCGCTATGTCACGAGCCGCCGGGATCCCACCCCGCGGAAATGTGACGCGCACTACGCTGACCAGCGGCGTTCGCGCGACTACGGGGGTGGGCGAGGATGGACCCGGCGGTTCTCGGTACCAAGCTGGCATCGAGCCTGATGGGCTCGCTGGTCAGGAGGCTGTTCGTGCCGGACGGCCCGGGCGCCGCCCTGGTCGACCGGCCCGTCCGGCTGTCGGCGCTGCTGTCCCTGACCGGCGTACGGCGCACCCTGACAGACAAGGAGCTGCGACGCCTCGCACGCGTCCTGGTGTCACGGACCGCCGACGCCCCCGGCGAGCGGCCCTTCCCCGCGGAGGAGACGGAGGCGGTCCGAACACGACCGGGTACTGCTGCGCGGGGTCGCCGGCTCGGGTAAGACCACGCTCGTACAGTGGCTGGCCGTCACCGCGGCCCGCGGCGAGCGCGGCGACCGCATCCCCTTCGTCCTCCCGCTGCGTACCCTGGTCCGCCGCGCCGGCGGCCTCCCGGCTCCTGACGCCTTTCTGGCCGCCGTACGCGTCCCCTTCCACGCGGCCCAGCCGGCCGGCTGGGCGGACCGGGTGCTCACCGCCGGCCGAGGTCTGCTCCTGGTCGACGGCCTGGACGAGATCCCGGAACGCGACCGCGAAAGCACCCGGCGCCGGCTGCGCGAACTGCTGGACACCTACCCCGGCAACCAGTGGCTGGTCACCTCCCGTCCGTCCGCCGTACGCGAGGACTGGCTGGCCGCCGACGGTTTCGGCGAACTCGTCCTCACCCCGATGGGACCGGACGAGACGGCCGCGTTCATCACGCGCTGGCACACCGCCGCCCGCACCGACGCCGCCGACCTCGACCGCCTCGACGCCTACGAACGCTCGCTGCTCGACGCCGTACGGACCAAACCGGACCTCGGCCGGCTCGCCACCAACCCCCTGATGTGCGGCCTGATCTGCGCCCTGCACCGCGACCCGCCGCGGCTATCTCCCGCACGGCCGCCAGGAACTGTACGAGGCGGCCCTGTCGATGCTGCTCACCCGCCGCGACGAGGAACGCGACATGTTCCGCGACGACTCCTCCGGCATCCGGCTCGGCGAACGCCCCCAGGTCCAGCTGCTCCAGCGCCTGGCCTACTGGCTGATCCGCAACAACCAGTCGGAGCTCGACCGCGAGCGCGCGGAGCGCATCATCGCGGACGTCCTGCCGTCCCTGCCGGCCGCCGCCGCCCAGGGCGACGCCCGGGCGATCCTCGCCCACCTGCTGCTGCGCAGCGGCCTGCTCCGGGAGCCCGCCGTGGGCACCCTGGAGTTCGTGCACCGCACCTTCCAGGACTACCTGGGCGCGAAGGCGGCGGTGGAGGACGGCGACTTCGGCCTGCTGGTGCGGGGCGCGCCGGACGAGCAGTGGGCGGACGTCGTCCGCATGGCCGTGGCCCATGCCCGCCCCCGGGAACGGGCCGAGTTGCTGAGGGACCTCGCCGACGCGGCCACGCGGCTGACCGGACCGGCCGCCACCCGGGTCCGACTGCTCGCTCTGGCCTCTCTGGAACACGCGACCGAACTGGACCCCGAACTCCCCGTCACCCCCGTCGTTCAGAGGGTCGACGGCGTGGTGTGACGCACACCTCCGGCCGCCTACGTCCGGGGATCATCTGGCGGACCCCGACGGCCCACTCTCCTATGTGCCGCGCCGCGGCATGCGACAGGGGCCGGTGCTTCGAAAAGCACCGGCCCCTGTCATCGGCTCACCCCGGAAGGGCTACGCCTCCTTGCTCAGGTTCGGTCCGGCTCCGCCGGCCGCCTGCTCGATCGGCGGGACGTCGGGGAGTGCCGACTTCTCCTCGCCGCGGAAGGTGAAGGTCGCGGTGTCGCCCTCGCCCTCCGTGTCGACGACCACGATGTGGCCGGGACGCAGCTCGCCGAAGAGGATCTTCTCCGAGAGCGTGTCCTCGACCTCGCGCTGGATCGTGCGGCGCAGCGGCCGCGCGCCCAGCACCGGGTCGTAGCCCTTCTTGGACAGCAGCTCCTTGGCGGACTGGGAGAGCTCGATGCCCATGTCCCGGTCCTTCAGGCGCTCGTCCACCTTGCTGATCATCAGGTCGACGATCCGCAGGATGTCCTCCTGCGTGAGCTGCGGGAAGACCACCACGTCGTCGACGCGGTTGAGGAACTCGGGCCGGAAGTGCTGCTTGAGCTCGTCCTGGACCTTGTTCTTCATGCGCTCGTAGTTGGTCTTCGTGTCACCCGAGGCCGCGAAGCCCAGGTTGAAGCCCTTGGAGATGTCCCGGGTGCCGAGGTTGGTCGTCATGATGATGACCGTGTTCTTGAAGTCCACGACCCGGCCCTGGGAGTCGGTCAGCCGACCGTCCTCCAGGATCTGCAGCAGGCTGTTGAAGATGTCCGGGTGGGCCTTCTCCACCTCGTCGAAGAGGACGACGGAGAACGGCTTGCGGCGGACCTTCTCGGTCAGCTGGCCGCCCTCTTCGTAGCCCACGTAGCCGGGGGGCGAACCGAAGAGACGCGACACCGTGTGCTTCTCGCTGAACTCCGACATGTCGAGGGAGATCAGCGCGTCCTCGTCACCGAAGAGGAACTCGGCGAGGGCCTTGGACAGCTCGGTCTTACCGACACCGGACGGGCCGGCGAAGATGAACGAGCCACCGGGGCGCTTCGGGTCCTTCAGACCGGCACGCGTACGGCGGATCGCCTTCGACAGCGCCTTGACGGCGTCGACCTGGCCGATGACCCGCTTGTGGAGCTCGTCCTCCATGCGCAGCAGGCGGGACGACTCCTCCTCGGTCAGCTTGAAGACCGGGATGCCGGTGGCCGTGGCGAGGACCTCGGCGATCAGCTCGCCGTCGACCTCGGCGACGACGTCCATGTCGCCGGCCTTCCACTCCTTCTCCCGCTTGGCCTTGGCGGCCAGGAGCTGCTTCTCCTTGTCGCGCAGGGAGGCGGCCTTCTCGAAGTCCTGCGAGTCGATCGCGGACTCCTTGTCCCGGCGGACGGCGGCGATCTTCTCGTCGAACTCGCGCAGGTCCGGCGGCGCGGTCATCCGGCGGATGCGCATCCGGGAACCGGCCTCGTCGATCAGGTCGATCGCCTTGTCCGGCAGGAAGCGGTCCGAGATGTAGCGGTCGGCCAGGGTGGCTGCCTGGACCAGCGCCTCGTCCGTGATGGAGACCCGGTGGTGGGCCTCGTACCGGTCACGCAGACCCTTGAGGATCTCGATCGTGTGCGGCAGGGACGGCTCGGCGACCTGGATGGGCTGGAAGCGGCGCTCCAGGGCCGCGTCCTTCTCCAGGTGCTTGCGGTACTCGTCCAGGGTGGTGGCACCGATGGTCTGGAGCTCACCGCGGGCCAGCATCGGCTTCAGGATGGAAGCCGCGTCGATGGCGCCCTCGGCGGCACCCGCACCGACCAGCGTGTGGAGCTCGTCGATGAACAGGATGATGTCGCCGCGGGTGCGGATCTCCTTGAGCACCTTCTTCAGGCGCTCCTCGAAGTCACCGCGGTAGCGGGAGCCGGCGACCAGGGCGCCGAGGTCCAGGGTGTAGAGGTGCTTGTCCTTGAGGGTCTCGGGCACCTCGCCCTTGACGATGGCCTGGGCGAGGCCCTCGACGACGGCGGTCTTGCCGACGCCGGGCTCACCGATCAGGACCGGGTTGTTCTTGGTACGGCGGGACAGCACCTGCATGACCCGCTCGATCTCCTTCTCGCGCCCGATGACCGGGTCGAGCTTGGACTCACGAGCGGCCTGGGTGAGGTTCCGGCCGAACTGGTCGAGGACCAGGGACGTCGAGGGGGTGCCCTCGGCAGGGCCGCCGGCGGTGGCGGTCTCCTTGCCCTGGTAGCCGGAGAGCAGCTGGATGACCTGCTGCCGCACCCGGTTGAGGTCAGCGCCCAGCTTGACCAGGACCTGGGCGGCGACGCCCTCGCCCTCACGGATCAGGCCGAGCAGGATGTGCTCCGTGCCGATGTAGTTGTGGCCCAGCTGAAGGGCCTCGCGGAGCGACAGCTCCAGGACCTTCTTGGCACGGGGGGTGAAGGGGATGTGCCCGGACGGGGCCTGCTGGCCCTGGCCGATGATCTCCTCCACCTGCTGGCGGACCGCCTCGAGCGAAATCCCGAGGCTCTCAAGGGCCTTGGCGGCGACACCCTCACCCTCGTGGATCAGGCCCAGGAGGATGTGCTCGGTGCCGATGTAGTTGTGGTTGAGCATCCGGGCTTCTTCCTGAGCCAGGACGACAACCCGCCGCGCGCGGTCGGTGAACCTCTCGAACATCGTTAATCGCTCCTCAGAGCGGTCAGGCAGTGGGGGGAACTTCCCCTCCCTGTCCTTCCGCAGCTTAGTCCCGCAAGCGGGGACCGCTCATTCCAACTGCCGACACCGTCGATGGCCTCCTGACCCCGAACGCCGACATCTGCTCCAACCCGATGGTGCGAGACGATGTTCCCGCAGGCCAGACAGTTACCCCTTCCGCCAGTACGCCGATGGCGAACGTGAGACGGCCTCGCATGCGTGTCGCCCCCTCCCACTAGGGATGTCTTACCCGCAGCGACGGACAGTCCATGCCGTGAGCCCCCGATCCCTCCGCTATGGGCGAACAACCTTGCGCCGCTCCGGACGCCCGCTCGGCACCCGCCCCGAGACGCTGTGCAGTCACCGGAGCACCCAGCGTAACCCTGGCGGTCCTCGGGCGTTGCAGGTGGCATGGCTGGCACGCTCCCCCTGGCTGCTTCCACGCTCCCTCACCCCCGTCGTCCGCTCGGTTCCGGTTCCGCTCAGGACCGCGGTCCCGTCGGTGCGCCCGGCGGACCCCGGTGGCCGGGCCCGCTACGGCACTGGTACGAGAACGATCTGGGGTGGGCGACAGTGCCCGCGTCGCCCGGAGAACCGCTGCGGCTGGTCACGGGCGTGCGTTTCGATGTGCTCGACGTGCCGGCCCGGGCGGGCGTCGAGGCGCTCAGGCATCTGACGCCCAGCTCTCCGGTGGCGCTCCAGGGCGAGCGGATGCGGCTGCTGGTGGCCGCGGGCGGCGCGGAGGAGCTGCCGGGGCTGCTGGAGTGGCTGGAGTGGGGCGTGCTGGACCTCGACGTGCGGGCGCTGGGCACGCGGGGCCGGATGGAGGCGCCGGCCCGGCCCGGACATGCCGAGGACATCGCGGAACCCGTACGGGGGGCCGCCGTCTGGTTGCGACCCCCCGGGGCGGGGTGCGAGGTCGAGGCCTCGCTGCCGACGCTGTCGGCCGCGGGGCGCGTCCAAGGCGCCCCCGATCTCGTGCGCGTGGTGGAGACGGTGGCCACCGAGTGCCACCGCATCCGGCTGCGGCGTGCGGGCCGCGAGCCGGACCGTCAGGCGTTGGCGTCCTCGTAGGCCTGGCGAATGGTCGCGGGAACACGGCCGCGGTCGTTCACCTCGTAGCCGTTCTCCTTCGCCCAGGCGCGGATCTGCGCGGTGTCCTGGCTGCCGCCGGAAGCCGCACGGGTCTTTCCGCGCCCGCCCGAGGCACGGCCGCCGGTACGCCGGCCGCCCTTGACGTAGGGGTCGAGGAGATCACGCAGCTTGTCCGCATTGGCCGTCGTGAGATCGATCTCGTATGTCTTGCCGTCCAGCGCGAACGTCACGGTCTCGTCCGCCTCGCCGCCGTCGAGGTCGTCGACAAGAAGGACCTGAACCTTCTGTGCCACCGGATTTCCTTTCATCGAAAACGTGAGGGCCGGGGGTCCGCGGCGTCCGCCGTTACGCCGTCCCCTGTTATATGCAGTACTGCAGTACGTCGGAAAGCAAACCGCTTTTGCGAGGAAAACACAAACCCCTGGGAGAGACCGGGGGGCCCGCTCCCACGCGGAAACATGCGCGTTTCGGACATAGGGCACCGGGGCAAGGCGCGATGCCCGGAATAGCGGGCCGATCTCCCGCCGATCTCCTGCCCATCTCTGCCCCGGCGGCCCTTGGCGATCACAGATGCAGAAGCATCCGGCTGTTGCCCAAGGTGTTCGGTTTCACTCGTTCGAGTCCGAGGAACTCCGCGACGCCCTCGTCATAGGAACGCAACAGCTCCGCGTAGACATCGGTGTCCACGGGCGTCTCGCCGATCTCCACGAAGCCGTGCTTCCCGAAGAACTCGACTTCGAAGGTCAGACAGAAAACGCGGCGAACACCGAGCCAACGCGCGGTCTCCACCAACTTCTCCAGCAACTGATGACCGACACCGGCGCCCTTGAGGCCCGGCTTCACCGCGAGAGTGCGCACTTCCGCGAGGTCTTCCCACATCACGTGCAGTGCGCCGCAGCCGACCACCTCGGCGTTGTCGTCGCGTTCCGCGACCCAGAACTCCTGGATGTCCTCGTAAAGCGTGACCGTCGCTTTGTCGAGCAGGATGCGGTCGCGGACGTACGCGTCAAGGAGGCGGCGCACCGCCGGGACATCGCCGGTCCTGGCCCGCCGGACGGTGATGGCTTTTGCGGTGACTTCGGGGCGCATCGCTGACATGAGCGGACGCTATCGCCCTCCGTGGTCCACCACGGAGCCGGGGTTCTCCTCTTGGCGGGGCGGCCGGTCTTCTTGGCGGGGCGGCCGGCCTTCGCGTTCTTCCGGCCGTTCCGCCCTATCCGGGCCCTGCACGATGCGTACGGCGTCGCGCAGCGCCTGACGCTGTTCGTCGCTCATCATCCCGAAGAAGGCGACGAGAGCGGCGGCGGGGTTGTCGCTCTGCGACCAGGCGTCGTTCATCAGGGCGGCGGCGTAGGCGGCCCTGGTGGAGACGGCCTCATATCGATAGGCGCGGCCTTCGGCCTCGCGGCGGACCCAGCCCTTCTGATGGAGATTGTCCAAAACGGTCATCACCGTGGTGTAGGCGATGGACCGTTCCTGCTGGAGGTCTTCCAGGACTTCTCGAACGGTCACCGGGCGGTTCCACTTCCACACCCGCGTCATGACCGCGTCTTCGAGTTCTCCCAATGGGCGAGGCACAGCTCAGACAATAGTGGGAGATCCCGCCAAAGGCGTGCCGGACGTGCACCTACGCCTGCAAACGCGAGCAAAAGGGGCGCACGGCGCGGAAAGTGACGTGCGGGCGGGGGCCCGGAAGGTCAGGCGTCGGCCTTCGGGGCGGCCGCCTGCCGGACGCTCTCCGCGTGGGCGAGGGCGGCGTCGACGGCGGCGTCCTCCTTGGCCTTGGCGGCTCCGCCCTGGGTCTTCACGATCACCCGGACCAGGCCGATGAAGAAGATGGCCATGACGACCGGAGGCAGGAGCGCGGCGGCATATTCCATGCGTCCAGGGTAGCCACGGCGGACCGGGCGAAAGGTGCGGGGTGGGCGAACCGATCCGCAACCCCCGCGAGCTGCCGTTTTCCCACCCACCCGCGTGTCACCCGCCGTCGGCCGACCCCGATGTGCCGGCGGCGGTCCCGGCACCGAGCGGGACGGCCCGGGGCGGGGTCTCGCCGTCGCCCCCGACTTCGGCGTCGTCCACCGCGCGCCGGGCCGTTCAGCCCGCGGCGAGCTGGTGCGGGGGTCCGGCGGGGGGCGGGGTGGGACGGCGGCGGGGGAAGACCTCGCCCGGGGTGGGGATGGGGCGCTTCGGCGCGGCGGGCTCGGGAGTCGCGGGCCGCGGGGCCGGCCGCTCGGCGGGCTTCTCCTTCGGCTTGCGCTCCGGCTCCCCGGCCACACCGCCCGACAGGGCCGCCAGGCGGGCCCTGGAGAGCGGAACGGCGGGCGCCGGTACCTTGCGGGCGCCCTGCGCGAGGCGGGCCCGCACGTCGTGCTCGGCGAGGTCCTGGCACCGGGCGAGCAGCGCGGCGGCGCCCGGGTTGCCCCGCAGCGCCCGCAGCGCGGCGAGATCGTCCGGGGTGGGCCGGTGCCCGGCGGCCAGGACCTCCTCCAGAAGGGCCAGGTAAGCGGTGACGGTCCCCGGCAGGGCGGCCCGGTACCGGGCGAGATCGGCCACCAGGAAGGCACGCAGCCGGGCCGCCTCGCGCGTCGCCTCGTCGAGCGACTCGGCGAGCCGATGACAGTGCTTGATGTCGTCGGCGGAGGCGGGGCCGGGGTGAAGGGCGAGGGCGAGAGCACGGCGGAGCACGCGCAGCTCCTCCGCACCGAACGCCATGCCGCCGCGGGATCCGTAGGGCGTGGGCATGGACCGAAGATACGCGTAAATCAGACAAACCAGACACAGGGTGCGGGTGTGGCGCGGCAGGGGCCACCCGCCTAGCCGCCTCTCGGCGGGGGCCCTCGCGCGGGGGCGGCGCGAACGGCGCGGACAGCGCGGACCGCGGGCACGACGCGGAAAGTGGGGGCGGCAGGGCGGGGCGGCTCGGGCGGCGGGGGTGCATCCCGCCGCCCGGTGCCACGCCGCGCCCCGCCCGGGGCCGCCTACAGCCGCGACACGTTCCGCTCGTACACCAGCCGCAGCCCCACCAGCGTCAGCCACGGCTCGTGCTCGTCGATCACCGACGACTCGCCCAGCACCATCGGCGCCAGCCCGCCCGTCGCGATCACCGTCACGTCGTCCGGGTCGTCCGCCAGCTCCCGGGCCATCCGCCCGACCACCCCGTCGACCTGCCCGGCGAACCCGTACACGATGCCCGCCTGCATGGCCTCCACCGTGTTCTTCCCGATCACGCTCCGCGGCCGGGCCACCTCGATCTTCCGCAGCTGGGCGCCCTTGACGCCCAGCGCCTCCACGGAGATCTCGATACCGGGCGCGATCACACCGCCGACGTACTCCCCGCGCGCGGACACCGCGTCGAAGGTCGTCGCGGTGCCGAAGTCGACGACGATCGCCGGGCCCCCGAACAGCTCGACGGCCGCGACCGCGTTGATGATCCGGTCCGCGCCGACCTCCTTCGGGTGGTCGGTCAGGACCGGCACCCCGGTCTTCACCCCGGGCTCGACGAGAACCGCGGGCACGTCGCCGTAGTAGCGCCGCGTGACCTCGCGCAGCTCGTGCAGCACGGACGGCACGGTCGCGCAGATCGCGATCCCGTCGATGCCGTCGCCGAGCTCGTCGCCGAGCAGCGGGTGCATGCCCATCAGGCCCTGGAGGAGCACCGCCAGCTCGTCGGCGGTACGGCGCGCGTCCGTGGAGATGCGCCAGTGCTCGACGATGTCCTCGCCGTCGAAGAGGCCGAGGACGGTGTGCGTGTTGCCGACGTCGATCGTGAGGAGCATGGCGTCACTCCGCCGCGCGCAGGTCCAGGCCGATGTCCAGGATCGGCGAGGAGTGGGTCAGGGCGCCGACGGCCAGGAAGTCCACGCCGGTGTCGGCGTACGCCCGCGCGTTCTCCAGGGTGAGCCGCCCGGACGCCTCCAGGAGCGCGCGGCCGTGCACGAGGGCGACGGCCTCCTCGCACTCGCCGGGCGTGAAGTTGTCCAGCAGGATCAGGTCGGCGCCCGCGTCGACGACCTCGCGCAGCTGGTGCAGCGTGTCCACCTCGACCTCGATCGCCAGGTCGGGGAAGGCCTCGCGGACGGCCTTGAATGCCTGGGCGACGCCACCGGCGGCGAGCACGTGGTTGTCCTTCACGAGGGCCGCGTCGGAGAGCGACATGCGGTGGTTGACGCCACCGCCGCAGCGCACCGCGAACTTCTCCAGGGAGCGCAGCCCCGGGGTGGTCTTGCGGGTGTCGCGCACGCGCGTGTCCGTGCCCTCCAGGGCATCGGCCCACGCGCGCGTGGCGGTCGCGATGCCGGACAGCCGGTTCAGGATGTTGAGCGCGCTGCGTTCGGCGGTGAGCAGATCGCGGGTGCGGGTGGTGACGGACAGCAGCGGCTGCCCGGCCTCCACCCGGTCGCCGTCCTCGACGTGCCGCTCGACCTCGAACTCGTCGGTGCAGACCACGGAGACCACGGCCTCGGCGACCCGGAGGCCCGCGACGACGCCCGCCTCGCGCGCGACGAAGTCGGCGGTCGCCACGGCCTCCTCGGGGATCGTCGCGACGGTGGTGACGTCCACGCCGTTGTCCAGGTCCTCCTGGATGGCCACGTTGGCGATGTCCTCGACCTCCAGGGGGTCGAGTCCGGCGGCGGCGAGGAGTTCGGCGAGCGCGGGGTCGAGCCCGCACTCGAAGTACTCCTCGTCGCCCTGGGCGCCACAGGCACAGCCGTCGCCGCAGCCGCCGCCGTCGGCGAGGGGAAGATCGTTGGTGCTCACGTCTGTCACTGCTCCTGGGATGGCTGGTGCGGCCGGGTCGGGGGGAAGTCTGCGGTGTCGGTGGTGCGTACGGCCAGCGAACGGTCCGGATTGAGCCGTACGACGATGTGGCGCCGCCAGTTCGCGTCGTCGCGGTCGGCGTGGTCCTCGCGCCAGTGGCAGCCGCGGGTCTCCGCGCGGCGGAGGGCCGCCTCGACGAGCACGCGCGCGACGCACAGGAGGTTGGTGGCCTCCCAGGTGTCGACGCCGGGCTCGGCGGTCTTGCCGTTCTCCGCGAGTGCCTCGCGGGCCTCGGTGTGCAGGCGCTGCAGCTGTTCGGCGGCCCTGGTCAGGGACTCGGCGGAGCGCAGGACGCCGGCGCCCTCGGTCATGATCCGCTGGATGGCGAACCGGGCCTCGGGGGTCTGCAGCGGGTGGTCGGGCTCGTCGGGGTGCGGGACCGGTGCGGGTACGCGTGCGTGGAGCCGGTCCGCCGCGTGCCGCTCCGTGATGTCGGCGACGATGCGTTCGGCGTAGACCAGGCCCTCCAGGAGGGAGTTGGACGCGAGCCGGTTCGCGCCGTGCACGCCGGTGCACGCGACCTCTCCGCAGGCGTACAGGCCGGGGACGGTCGTGCGCCCGCGCGCGTCGGTGCGCACGCCACCGGAGGCGTAGTGCGCGGCCGGCGCTATCGGGATGGGCTCGGTGACCGGGTCGATGCCGTGCGCCCGGCAGGCGGCCAGGATGGTCGGGAAACGGTGCTCCCACATGTCGGCGCCGAAGTGCCGGGCGTCCAGGAACATGTGCTCGGCGTCCTGCTCCTGCATGCGCCGCGTGATGGCCTTGGCGACGATGTCCCGGGGCGCCAGCTCGGCCAGTTCGTGCTGCCCGACCATGAAGCGCACGCCGGCCGCGTCGACCAGGTGCGCACCCTCGCCGCGCACCGCCTCGGAGACCAGCGGCTGCTGGCCTTCCGCGTCGGCGCCGAGGAACAGCACGGTCGGGTGGAACTGCACGAATTCGAGGTCGCTGACCTCGGCGCCCGCGCGCAGCGCCAGCGCCACGCCGTCGCCCGTGGACACCGCGGGGTTGGTGGTCGCGGAGAAGACCTGGCCCATCCCGCCGGTCGCGAGGACGACCGCGGGGGCGTGCACGGCGCCCACACCGTCGTGCTGGCCCTCGCCCATCACGTGCAGGGTCACGCCCGCCGCGCGCCCCTCGGCGTCCGTCAGCAGGTCGAGCACCAAGGCGTTCTCGATCATGCGCACGCCCCGCGCGCGAGCCGCTTCCACCAGCGCCCGGGAGATCTCCGCGCCGGTCGCGTCGCCGCCCGCGTGGACGATCCGTCGCCGGTGGTGGCCGCCCTCGCGGGTGAGCTCGATGCCGCCGTCCGCGTCGGTGTCGAAGTGGGCGCCGGTCGAGATCAGCCGTCGTACCGCGTCCGGGCCCTCGGTGACGAGGATCCGGACGGCGTCCTCGTCGCACAGGCCGACGCCCGCGACCAGGGTGTCGTCCAGATGCTGCTCGGGGGTGTCGCCCTCGCCCAGGGCCGCGGCGACGCCGCCCTGCGCCCAGCGCGTGGAGCCGTCGTCGAGGAGTGCCTTGGTGACGACGACCGTGGTCAGTCCCGCGGCCTCGCAGCGCAGGGCGGCGGTCAGTCCGGCGACGCCGGACCCGACGACCACCACGTCGGCGTCGATGGACCATCCGGGGGCGGGCGCGTGCAGTCGTATGCCGGTACTGGTCACGAGGCGGCTCCGGGGGCGGCGAAGGTGAGGGGGATGTTGTCGATCAGCCGGGTGGTGCCGACCCGGGCGGCGACGGCGAGGACGGCCTCACCCGTGAAGTCGTCGTCGATCTCGGTGAAGTCGGCGGGGTCGACCAGGGCGAGGTAGTCCAGTTCGAGCGGCGGGTCGAAGTGCACGCCCTCGTCCAGGACGGCCCGGGCGGCCGCGCGAACGGCCGCGGCGGCGTTCGGCACCGCCTTGGCGACGGCGTGCGCGTCGGCGGCGGCGCGGGACTCCCCTATGGCGCTGAGGGCCTCGGCACGCGCGCGCGTGGAGGGCACCTCCAGGGCCCGCGCGCGCAGCGCCTCCTGCGCCGCGTGCCGGTCGCGTCCGGCGAACAGCGCGCGGGACAGGGTGAGCGCCGTGCGCCGCTCGTCGGCCGACAGGTAGCGGTTGCGGCTGGACAGCGCGAGTCCGTCGCTCTCGCGCACGGTCGGCACGCCGATGATCTCGATGCCGAAGTTCAGGTCGCGCACCATGCGCCGGATCACGGCCAGCTGCTGGGCGTCCTTCTGCCCGAACAGGGCCACGTCCGGCCGGGTGAGGTGCAGCAGCTTGGCGACGACGGTGAGGACGCCGTCGAAGTGCCCGGGACGCGAGGCGCCCTCCAGGAGGGTGCCCATCGGCCCCGCGGTGACCCGCACCTGGGGCCGGCCGCCCGGGTAGACCTCGTCGACCGAGGGGGCGAAAACGGCGTCGGCGCCCGCCTGTTCGGCGAGCTTCAGATCGGCTTCCAGCGTGCGCGGATAGCGGTCGAGATCCTCGCCCGCCCCGAACTGCAGCGGGTTGACGAAGACCGTGACGACGACCTCGCCGTCCGGGCCCGCGGCTTCGCGCGCGGTGCGGATCAGCGTGGCGTGGCCCTCGTGGAGGGCTCCCATGGTCATCACGACGGCGCGGCGGCCGTGGCGCACCCGCGCGTGCAGTTCGTCGGCGGTGCTCAGCAGGGCGGTCGTCATCGGGCGTTCCCCTCGGTGCCTTCGGTGCCGTCGGTGCCGTTCCCGTCGACGGCACGGTTCGCGAGGACGCCGAGGAGGTCCTCGGCGAGCTCCGGCTTCAGCAGGCCGTGCGCGAGGGCACGGTCGGCCGTCGCGCGAGCCATCGCCAGGTAGCCGTCGACGGCCTGCGGGGCGTGCCTGCGCAGCTCCGTGACGTGCGCGGCCACGGTGCCCGCGTCCCCGCGCGCGACCGGCCCGGTCAGCGCCGCGTCACCGGAGCGCAGGGCGTTGTCCAGGGCCGCGCCCAGCAGCGGGCCGAGCATCCGGTCGGGGGCCTCCACACCGGCGGTGCGCAGCAGCTCCATGGCCTGGGCGACCAGGGTGACCAGATGGTTCGCGCCGAGCGCGAGGGCCGCGTGGTAGAGCGGGCGGTTCTCCTCCAGGATCCACTCCGGCTCGCCGCCCATCTCGATGACCAGGGCCTGCGCCGCCAGCCGCAGCTCCTCGGGCGCGGTGACGCCGAACGCGCAGCCGGCCAGCCGCTGTACGTCCACCGGTGTGCCCGTGAAGGTCATCGCGGGATGCAGGGCCAGCGGCAGCGCGCCCGCGCGCAGGGCGGGGTCGAGGACCCGCGCGCCGTACCGTCCGGAGGTGTGCACCAGCAGCTGTCCCGGACGGACCGCGCCGGTCTCGGCGAGGCCCGTCACGAGGCCCGGCAGGGCGTCGTCGGGGACGGTCAGGAGCACCAGGTCGGCGCGCTGGAGGACCTCGGCGGGCGGTACCAGCGGGACGTCGGGGAGCATCGCCTCGGCGCGGCGCCGGGAGGTGTCGGAGACCCCGGACACGGCGACCGGGCGGTGCCCGGCGAGCTGCAGGGACGCGGCGAGCGCGGGGCCGACGCGGCCGGCGCCGACGACGCCCACGGTGAGCCGTGCGGGGCGGTCGCTGGGGTCTGGGTGTTGGACTGTACTCACGCGACAGTGGCCTTCCCGTTCCAGTCCGCTCTGGGTACCGGACGATTTCTCGTCATGTTAACGCTATCGGGTCCGGGCGCGGTTGGCCGTCCACAGGCTGTGGGTGACCCGTCACATCGCACGGGAACCGGCCGGGCATCATCCACGGCATGAGCGACAACCCCCAGAACGAGACCACCGAGGACGAGACCACCGAGGACGAGACCGGCGAGGGTGAGCAGCCGGGTGAGCGGCCCCGCGGTTCCCTCGCCGCCGAGGAACGCCTCCGGGAGCGGCGCGCGGCCGCCTACCGGGCGGCCGGACGCGTCCTCGCGCGCGTGAACCTGCGCGCCTCGCTCCGCGACCAGCTGGCGCGGCTCCAGGAGGCGGCGCCCGGGGTGTACGACCTGGACGAGGCCGTGGACGTCTACGGCAACGGCGTCGTCGAGGCCCTGGAGAAGCGGGTCGCGGCCCTGCTGGGCGCGGAGGCCGCCGCGCTCTTCCCGACCGGCACGATGGCCCAGCAGGTCGCCCTGCGCTGCTGGGCGGGCCGCACCGGCAACGGCACGGTCGCCCTGCACGCCCTCGCCCACCCCGAGGTGCACGAACGCGGCGCCTTCCGGGAGGTGGCCGGCCTGCGCACGGTGCGCGTCACCCGCGAGCCCCGGCTCCCCACCGCACGGGAGATACGTGACTTCGAGGAGCCCTTCGGGGCCCTGATGCTGGAACTTCCCCTGCGGGACGCCGGTTTCGTGCTGCCCTCCTGGGAGGAACTCACCGAGGTCGTGGAGGCCGCCCGGGACCGCGACGCGGTGGTGCACTTCGACGGGGCCCGCCTGTGGGAGACCACCGTCCACTTCGGCCGCCCGCTGCCCGAGATCGCGGACCTCGCGGACAGCGTCTACGTGTCGTTCTACAAGTCCCTGGGCGGTTTCGGCGGCGCCGCGCTGGCCGGCCCCTCTCCCCTGATCGAGGAGGCGAAGGCCTGGCGCCACCGGTACGGCGGGATGGTCTTCCAGCAGTTCCCGACCGCCCTCGCCGCTCTCGTCGGCCTGGACCGCGAACTCCCGCGCCTCCCGGACTACGTACGGCACGCGCGCGTGGTCGCCACGGCACTGCGCGAGGGCTTCACGGAAGCCGGCGTCCCCTGGTCGCGGGTGCATCCCGCGGAGCCGCACACCCACCAGTTCCAGGTCTGGCTGCCGTACGACGCGGACGCGCTGACGGAGACGGCGCTGAGGCAGGCCGAGGAGACCGGCACCTACCTCTTCGCCGGCTTCTGGGAGACGAAGGGACCGGGCATCTCGATGACGGAGGTGACGGTGACGGCGGCGGGTCTGGACTGGACGGCGCAGGAGGTACGGGCGGCGGTCGCGGACTTCGTGACACGGTTGCCGTGAACCCCCAACCCCCCGTCGCCGAAGCGCCCGCGGGCGGGGGCGTTGTCGGTGGCGGGGTGCACGATGGGCACATGAGCGTGCGCATCGACATCGCGGGGCTGCGGCCGGAGAGGGTCGCCGTCGTGCCCTCTCCGCTGGCCGAGCTCGGCATGGCGCTGCACGCGCTGTCCGAGCCGGGACACCACCCCGGCCTCCAGGGCTGGGTGACGGGCGTGACCGCACGTCTGGAGCCGGACCTGGCGGACCGGATGTGCGAGGCGGACTTCCTGTGGCGGTCGACGTTCTCCGACCTGTTCCTGCCGTTCGCGGGCGTACCGGGCGCCGTCCCGGGCGGCACGCTCGCGGAGGAGCTGGATCAGCTGGACAAGCTGACGGACGAGCAGTTCGTGGACGCCGCCCTGGAGTTCACCTGCGTGTGGTCGTACGACGCGAAGGCACCGGACATCCTGTCGGACCCGGTCGCGCGGCGCCGGGCGCAGGAGGTGGCGGCCTCCCGCGGTCCGCGGCAGGTCCGCTTCACCCAGCGGCTGCTGGACGATCCGCCGAGCGTGCGCGCGTGGCTGCGGCGGTTCCTGGCGGACTGCGCGGCGGCGTTCTTCGACGAGGCATGGTCGCGGCTGCGCCACCAGCTGGCGGCCGACGCCCGGCACAAGACCGAGCTGCTGCGGCACAAGGGGCTGGCCGAGGCGCTGGCCGCCGTCTCACCCTCCGTGACGCTCGACGAGGCGGCCTCGCGGATCACCGTGGACAAGCTGACCGACGGCCACGCGGTGACGGACACCGACGGCCTGCTGCTCGTGCCCACCAGCCTCGGCTGGCCGCATCTGATGGTGCTGCACCGCTACGGCTGGCAGCCGGTGCTGCACTACCCGGTCGGTTCACCGGAGCCGGCCACCCCGGCCTCGGTGGAGCAGTTGACGCTGCGGATGGCCGCGCTCTCCCACCCCGTCCGGATGCGGCTGTGCCGGCACCTGGCGCGCAGCGCGTACACCACCAGCGATCTGGCGCGGGTGCACGGCCTGTCGGCGCCGGAGGTGTCCCGGCACCTGGGGGTGCTCAAGAAGGCGGGCCTGGTCACGACGCGCCGCCGCGGCCGTTACGTGCTGCACCAGCTGGACGTCACGGTCGTCGCCCGGCTGGGCAGCGACTTCCTTGAGGGCATGCTCCGCTAGGGCCCTTCTGATGGATCTCCGTGGGAGAAGGAGCGGTGTTCGGTGCGTGCGATCGGCGTGCGGGGTGGCGGGTCATGTGGCGGAGCCACCT
>NZ_JBEYJU010000084.1:0-41643 GCF_040703965.1 Streptomyces sp. NPDC006655
CAACTTCGCCCGAGCACGGTTCACTTCATGTGCGTCCACACCCTCACCATGCCCCCAAACAGCACCGCGAGACAGACCTAACGGAGCACTACTAGGGCCTGTCTGACAATTCCCGTCGTCGCCCGGAGGGCGGCCGCGCGGCGTCAGGTGCGTGCTCTGGGGGTCCCCCGGCCGGAGGCTGGGGGAGTGCCGGGCCCTGATCCACGTACTGGACGTACTTGGGTCTGGGCCCGGTGCGGCGAGTGGGGGTCCCCCCGGCCGGAGGCTGGGGGAGCGTGCATGGCGTCGCGTGGCAGGCGGGAATTGTCAGACAGGCCCTAAGGCCGCTGCGGAGGCCGCAGGGGTGTCTCGCCCTGGGCGGAGGCGAAACCTTTCATGCCGCGGATCAGCGCCGAACGGTCCGCGGGGGCCATCGCGGCCAGCACACCGGCCAGGGCCTGGGTGCGCCGGCACGCCACCTCGCCCAGGACGCGGCGGCCCTGCCCGGTGAGGCGCAACCGCACCTCGCGGCGGTTGCGCGGATGCAGCGAACGCTCCAGCATGCCCGCCGCCTCCAGCCGGTCGCACAGCCGGCTGGCGGTGGGCAGCCCGATGTCCATGCGCTCCGCCAGGCCGGTGACGTTGACCTCCGGCGCTCTCTCCAGTGCCTGCAGCGCCCGCAGTTGATGGAGGGAGAACCGTACCGTCGACTCCTGAGCGGCCATGGACCACAGGTCCGCCAGGCGCTCCACGGCATCGGAGATCTCCTGCGCGTCCGCGCTCGGATCGTCAACCGAGCCCACCGCGCGGTCGTCGGCTCCGCCGGGAAGTGTCACGAACACATCGCTTTCAGTGAGACCAGGCGTTTGCGGGGACACCCGTATTCAATCGCTGTACCCAAAGAGGCGCAGTACAACCGGCATGGCCGCGGACGCTCCGCGGCCGGCGTGATCACGAGCGTGCCGACAGCTCCGCGTTGAACTGCGCACCGAAGAGCAGGGCCAGGTTGGCCAGCCACAGCCACACCAGGAAGACCACGACGCCCGCCAGCGAACCGTACAGGCGGTGGTAGGTGCCGGCATGCGAGGTGTAGAAGGCGAACCCGAAGGAGACCGCCAGTACGAGCACCACCGCCAGCGCCCCGCCCGGCGCCATCTTCCGCACCGGACGCGAGGACGCCGGACCCGACCGGTAGAGGACGAGCACCAGGGCGACGGCGACCACGGCCACCACCGGCCACCGCAGCGCGTCCCAGACGGCCTGCGGCCCGGTGCCCAGATCCAGCACCCGGCCGAGCCGCCGGGCCAGACTGCCGGTCAGGAACAACGCCAGCGTGGTCGTGGCGAGCAGCGCGATCAGGACCAGCGCCGTGATGACGATGCGCGGAGCGGTGCGCCAGACCGGCCGGTGCGCGCTGACGCCGTGCATGGCGTGCAACGCCCGGCGGAAGACGCTCAGATAGCTGGAACCCGACCACAGGGCTCCCGCCCCGCCGACGAAGACCAGTGTCCATTCCGCCGACGACTGCTGGGCCATCTCCTCAAGGGTGCTGTGCAGCAGGGCGCGTGACTCCAGCGGAACGGCTTCCGACATGCGGTCGATGACATCGGGCCGGGCCGTCGGCATGGACAGGCCCACGATCGACAGGACCACCAGCAGCACCGGGAACAGGGCCAGGACCGCGTAGTACGTCAACGCGGCGGCCCAGTCCGTGATGTCGTCGTTCCAGACCGCCACCGGTGTACGGCGCAGGGCCGCCCACCAGCGGGCCGCGCGACCGTCTCTTTCATCCATGGGACGGATGCTCTCACCTCTTTTTCCTCGGGCCGCTCGCCCGGGCAGGTTGCCATGGCGGGGGTGGATGCGGGACTGTTGTCGTAAGACATCTATTTTTCGAGAGCAGGAAGGTGGTGAGGCGCGCAGGATGCGCGCCTCCGCTTGTGTCTGCTTCCCCCCACATTTCCGCCCGTCCGCCCGATGCCGGCCACGTGGTCGGTGCGACCTGGACCGAGGCTCCCTACCCGGTCCTGGTCGTCGACCAGCACGGCGTCCTCGTCGACCTCAACGGGGCCGCGCGGATACTCCTGCCCGGTGCGGCCATGGGCGACCGGTTGGACGAGCGGGTTCCCGCCTGGCTCTCCGGTGCCCACGCGCGCCTGGGCGACGCGGGGGCGGCGGGGAGCGGTACGGACGCCGGCCTGCCGAACGGACGTATCAACGGTCGTCACTTCGAGGGGCATCCGACCGCGGCCGGCGGCGGTGACGTGGTGTGGTGGCTGGTGGACGACACGGACCGGCGACTGGCCGAGGCCGCGCTGACCGACACGAGGACCCGGACCGAGATCCTGTCCGAGGTCTCCAGCACCCTGCTGTCCACCATGAACGTGCCACGGTGCATGGAGGCGTCGGCGTCCCTGGCCGCCGCGCACCTGGCCGACGCCGCCGTCGTCGTCGCGCCGCCCCAGGGACGGCGCCACTCGCTGACGTTCGCGAACCGGGGCGGTCCCGTCACCCGGGCCACCCGGCAGGTCGACGTGACCACGGTGCCGGGGCTGGCCGAGGCCCTCCAGGGTTTCCCGCCCGTGTCGGCCCGCTGGATCGACCCCGCCGACATTCCCGACTGGGTCACCCCGGACGGCTTCCCCGGCCCGCTCGGCTCGGTGATCGTCACCCCGCTTCCCGGTCACGGAGTGCCCGCCGGAGCGCTGATCCTGCTGCGGTCCAGCACCGAGCAGTCCTTCACCGAGGGGGAGGAGGTCTTCGCCCGCCTCTTCGCCGCCCGGGCCGGCGCGGCCCTGTCCGCCGCCCGCCTCTACGGCGAACAGGCCGCGGTGACCGCCACCTTGATGCGCGAGCTGCTGCCCCCGACGCTGCGCAGCGTGCACGGCGTCGAGTACGCCGGCGGCTACCGCGCGGCCAGGGACCACGAGCGGGTGGGCGGGGACTTCTACGACGTCCACCCGGGCTCCGACCCCTCCAAGGACACCCTCGTCGTCCTCGGGGACGTCGCGGGCAAGGGGCTGGACGCGGCGGTGCTCACCGGCAAGATCCGCAACACGTTGCACGCCCTGCTGCCGCTGACCGACGACCATCAGCGGGTGCTCGACCTGCTCAACGGCGCCCTGCTCTCCTCCCACCACACCCGTTTCGCGACGCTGGTGCTCGCCTCGGTCCGCCGCCAGGGCGACCGGGTCCGCCTCCGGCTCACCAGCGCCGGGCACCTGCCGCCGCTGATCGTCCGGGCCGACGGCACCGTGGAGGAAGTGGCCACGCACGGTACTTTGGTCGGTGCGCTGCCGGCCGTGACGGCGGACACGGTCCAGACCGTGCTGGAACCCGGCGAGACGTGTCTGCTCTACACCGACGGCATCACCGAGGCGCGCGGCGGCCCGCTCGGCGACGAGTTCTTCGGTGACCACCGGCTGCGGCGGGCCCTGGCCGAATGCGCGGGACTGCCGGCCGAAGCGGTCGTGGAACGGGTGCAGATGCTGGCCGCCCAGTGGCTGGGCGCCGGCCGCCACGACGACATGGCCGCCGTCGTCATCAGGGTTCCCCGAAACGGCCCGCCGGCGGCCGACGACGGGCGGACGGACAGGCGGTACAGCAGGAGGAGTACGTGACAGAGCCCACCGCGGCGGCCGAGCTGACGGACCGGCTGTGGCAGGCGGTGGTCGACGGCGACGAGCACGGGGCCGCCGACATCGTCCACGAGGCGGTGGCCGACGGCGTGACCGAGGAGACGCTGCTGCTCGAGGTGATCGCGCCCGTCCAGGCGAGAGTCGGGTCCGAGTGGGCCGCCGACCGCATCACGGTGGCCCAGGAACACGCCGCCACCGCCATCAACGAACGGGTGATCGCCTCCCTCGCACACCGTCGGCCGGCCCGCGAGCGGCGACTGCCGCACCGGGGCCGGGTGACGGTCAGCTGCATCGACGGCGAATGGCACGCCTTCCCCGCCCGGCTCGTCGCCGAGGTGCTCCACCTCCGCGGCTGGCGGGTCGACTACCTGGGCGCCCAGACCCCGACGCCGCATCTGGTGGCGCACCTGCACCACACCGGCCCCGACGCCGTCCTGCTGTCCGGCTCCATCCCCACCCACCTGCCGGCCGCGCACGCCGCCGTCACCGCCTGTCAGGCCCTCGGTGTCCGGGTCCTGGTCGGTGGCCGCGCCTTCGGCGCGGACGGCCGCTACGCGCGGGCGCTCGGTGCCGACCAGTGGGCGGCCGACGCGCGCGGGGCGGCCGAGGTGCTCGCGTCGGGCCTGCCCAGGTCCCGTCCGGCGGCGATCCGGCAGGTGGCGGACGACCTGCCGCACCTGGCCGACCAGGAGTACACGACGGTCGTCCGGTCCCGCCCCGCGCTCGTCAGGCAGACCCTGGCCGGCCTGACGACCCGTTTCCCGGCCGTGCGCGGCTACGACGACGCGCAACGCGAGCGCACCGCGGAGGACCTCACCCACATCGTCGACTTCCTGGCCACCGCCCTCTACGTCGACGACCCCGAGCTGTTCACCTCGTTCCTGACCTGGACCGCCGACATCCTGGAGGCCAGGCACGTGCCCGCCCGCTCCGTCGTGGCGACCCTCGACGTCCTCGCCGGCCAACTGCGCGAGTTCCCCCGCACCGTCGGCCTCATCAAGGCGGGCGGCGCCGCGCTGCGCGGCCGTCCCACCGTCCCGTCCCCGACCTCGGCACCCGCACATGACTGATTTTCGGCCCACCGAGTTCGCCGTCACCGTCGCCCACGAACCCGCCACGCTGTCCGTGCGGGTGCGCGGCGAACTCGACTACGACACGGGCGACGACCTGATCGACATAGTCGCCGAGCACCTGGCGGCCGACGGCGCGCCGCCCCACGAGGTGCGTGTCGACTTCCACGGCCTGACCTGGATCGACTCCACGGGCCTGGCCGCCCTGCTGATGGTCCACCGCCGTACCAGCGCCGTCGGCGCCACTCTCCGCCTGGACAACCGGCCGGAGGTCCTGGAACGCGTGCTGCGCCTGACCAACGTCCTGGACCACCTCACCGCGGGCGCGAGCGGCCAGGGTCCAGGGTTTCCTCCCGACGCAGGCTCAGTTCGGCCGTGACCCGCTTGCCGTCGTCGAGGAGGACCGTGTCGAACCGCTCGCAGATCCGGGCGACCAGATGCAGGCCGTGCCCCCCGACGCGGTGCGGGTCGGGGTCGAGCGGGCGCGGTCGCCGCGGTGAGCGGTCGTGGACGGTGATCCGCAGCAGGCCGTGCTCCGGGAGCAGTTCCAGCAGGAGCCGGCCGGGGCCGGGGGCGTGGCGCAGCGCGTTGGTGACGAGCTCGCTGACCACGAGCTGTGCGTCCAGGGTGGGTTGGCGGTCCGCGGGGTGGCCTGCCCCGACGAGCAGCGTGCGCACGGCGTGCCGCGCGTGAGCGATGGAGGTGCCTTCGCTGCCCCAGGCGACGCCGTACTGCGACGGCGTCGCCGGGACCGGCTCGTCCGTGGCCTTATTTCCAAGGGGGGTGACCATAGAGTTCCCGTGCGGTGCGTTCGACTTCCTGTCGGCGGGTCGTGGTGCGCTGTATCGTCGGCCCGCGGTGGCCGTGCTCATGGAGATGACCGGTGTCCCGGTGTTGCTCAGGGGTCCGGGTCCAGGACCGTGAAGTGTCCGAGGGTGCCGCTGATGGACAGCAGCCGGCGCACCGGCGGGGGCAGCGGGCCGCGCAGGACGAACGCGCGGCCGGCCGTGTGGTGCCGGCGCCGGCCTTCGAGGAGCGCGTTGAGCAGCATGCTGTCGGCGAAGGTGACCTGAGCGAGGTCCACCACCGTCGTGGCCAGTGCCGCGCGGTCGGCGGCTTCCCAGGCGCTGTCGACGGCCTCCGTGTCGTCGTGGTCCAGCTCTCCGCGCAGGACGACGTGCAGAGCCTGGTCGTGCTGGCTGACGTGGACGTTCATGGCGTGGGCCGCGGGCATGGGGCCATCGTGTCACCTGGGCGTTTGCGCTGCCAAGCCGGTCCGGGGCGGATATCGCGGGCGGTGGGCCCGCTCACAGGAACCGCCGGACCGGGGTGACCGCGGCCTCACCCGCGCGTTGCAGCAACGCCCTGCGTCTCCACCGGGTCAGGTCGATCTCCGCACTGTGTCTCAGGTCCGCCTCGTAGTCGCGGTCGAGCGCGGCGGTGAACTCCTCGTCCAGGACGGCCAGCATGACCTCTTCGTCGTGGTTCATGGACCTGCGGTTGAAGTTGGTCGACCCGATGAGGGAGGCGACCGAGTCCACGGTGATGATCTTGGCGTGCATCATGGTGGGCTGGTACTGGCGGATGTGGACACCGGCCCGCAGCAGACGTGTGTAGTGGTGCTGACCCGCCAGTTGGCAGGCGCGCTGGTCGGTGTACGGGCCGGGCAGCAGGATCTCGACCCGCACTCCGCGCCGGGCGGTCTCGCACAGCAGGCCGATGAAATAGGTGTCGGGCGCGAAGTAGGCGGTGGCCAGCCGGAAGCGTTCCTCCGCCGAGGTGAGCATGACCCGGATGAGGGTCTGCATGTCCTGCCAGCCGATGCTCGCGGAACCGCGGACGACCTGCACCACCGACGAGCCGGTTCCCGCGTGCGCGGTGAAGCGGTCGTGCTCGTCGAAGAGGTCGTCGTGGCACTCCGCCCAGTTCTGTGCGAAGGCGGCCGCGATGCCGTCCACGGCCGGACCGCGGACCCGGACGTGGGTGTCGCGCCACTCGGCGGGGTTGCGGGCGTCGCCGCACCATTCCTCCGCGATGCCGACGCCACCGGTGAAGGCGGTCTCCTCGTCGACGACGAGGGCCTTGCGGTGGCAGCGGTGGTTCTGTTTGAAGGGCGACAGCCACACGGGTTTGCGGAACCAGGCCACCTGCACGCCCGCGTCGCCCATGAGGTCCAGCAGCCGTTGTTCGATCTCCTTGGCGCCGAAGCCGTCGAGCAGCAGCCGTACCCGCACCCCCGCGCGGGCCCGCTCGGCGAGCGCGGCGGCGAAGTCGTGGGCGATCTGCCCGCGCCAGTACACGAAGGTCATCAGGTCGATGGTGTGCCGGGCCGAGCGGATCGCGCCGAGCATCGCGGGGAAGATCTCGTCGCCGTTGCGCAGGGCCGTCAGGTCGTTGCCCTCGGTGGCGGCGACACCGATCAGCCGCTCCAGGCGGCGGCGCAGGCGCTGCTTGCGCGCCGCCACGTCGGGCGCGGCGGCGCGCACCGGGGGCGCCGGTATGCCGTCGAGTATCACGCCGATCCCCCCAAGGGCCGGAAGACAGAAGGTCACGGGCTGCCGGACGAGCCCGAACAACCGGATGCCCGGTCGCAGCCGCCGTACTCCAGCCGTCGCCGTGACGCCCGTCGCGCACGGGCACGCACCGGACGCGGCCCGGGCCGGCGGCCGAGGCGGAGGGTGAAGACCGGGCGCGCAACCGCCAGTTCCAGCCGTTGTCATGGTGCGGTCATGACAACATCGAACGCCGGATGTCAGTCTGCTCTCCAGGTGTTCACCGTGAACACACGGACACCTCGCGAAAAACCCACATCTCGCCCCCACTTCACCGCACGGCAGCGCTGACGCCATCCCGTCGCACCGTGCCTCTTCCGGCTCCACCCGTTCCTCCCTTCACCCGCGCGCCGCCGGACGGCTCGACCCAGCCGCCCCGCTCTCCCGGGCTCCACCGAGCCCGAACACCCCACAGAAGGAGAACGCCATGTTCCGGCAGGACCGTCACCACCGTCGGATCAGACACCGCGTCACCCTGGCGCTGACCGCGGCAACCACCCTGCTCGCGGCCGGACTCCAGACCGGCACCGCCCTGGCCGCGGCCGGCGAACCCGGGCCCGCCGCCGTCCACGCCGCACCCCGGGCCGGCGCGGCCCCCGTCCCGCTCTCCCCGGCCCGACGCACGGCCCTGCTCAGGAGCGCCGCGGCCGACGCACCGGACACCGCGAGGACCCTCGGCCTGGGTGCCGACGAGCGGCTCGTCGTCAAGGACGTCACCCGGGACGCCGACGGCACGACGCACACCCGCTACGAACGCACCTACGCCGGCCTGCCCGTCCTCGGCGGCGACCTGGTGGTCCACGACGACTCCGGCCGTCTGACCGTCTCCCGGGCTTCGAGGGCGGCCCTCTCGATTCCGTCCACCAAGGCGCGGATATCCCCGGCCACGGCGAAGGCCCGGGCACTCGGCGCGGCCGCGAAGGCGGGCGCCGGGCACCGCACGCTCGACGGCCGCCCGCGGCTCGTGGTCTGGGCGGCCTCCGGCAAACCCGCCCTGGCCTGGGAGTCCGTGGTCGGCGGCTTCCAGGACGACGGCACGCCCAACGAACTCCATGTGATCACCGACGCGGTCTCCGGCAAACCGCTCTTCCAGTACCAGGGCATCGAAACCGGCACCGGCACCGGCCAGTTCAACGGGACCGTGCCCCTCGGCACCACGCTCTCCGGCTCCACCTACCAACTCGTCGACGGCGACCGGGCCGGCCACCGCACCTACGACCTGAACCAGGGCACCTCCGGCACCGGCACCCTCTTCACCGACGACAACGATGTCTGGGGCGACGGCACCCCGGCCAACCGGCAGACCGCCGGCGTCGACGTCGCCTTCGGCGCCGCGGCCACCTGGGACTTCTACAAGAACGTCTTCGGCCGCAACGGCATCCGCAACGACGGCGTGGCCGCCTACAGCCGCGCCCACTACGGCAACAACTACGTCAACGCCTTCTGGCAGGACAGCTGCTTCTGCATGACCTACGGGGACGGCGCCGGCAACACCCACCCGCTCACGGCGCTCGACGTCGCCGCGCACGAGATGAGCCACGGCGTCACCGCCGCCACCGCGGGTCTCACCTACTCGGGGGAGTCGGGCGGCCTGAACGAGGCGACCTCGGACATCTTCGCCGCCGCGGTCGAGTTCTACGAGAACCTGCCCGCCGACGTCCCGGACTACCTGGTCGGCGAGCAGATCGACATCAACGGCGACGGCACGCCGCTGCGTTACATGGACAAGCCCTCCAAGGACGGCGCGTCCAGCGACAACTGGAGCCCGTCCCTGGGCGGACTCGACGTCCACTACTCCTCGGGCCCGGCCAACCACTTCTTCTACCTGCTCTCCGAGGGCAGCGGCGCGAAGACCGTGAACGGCGTCGCGTACGACAGCCCCACCTACGACGGCCGGCCGGTGACCGGCATCGGCATCGAGAACGCCCAGCGCGTCTGGTACCGCGCCCTCACCACCTACATGACGTCGAGCACCGACTACGCCGGCGCTCGTACGGCCACCCTCCAGGCGGCGGCCGACCTGTTCGGCGCCTACAGCCCCTCCTACCTCGCCGTGGCCGACGCGTGGGCGGCGATCGACGTGGGCAACCGGATCGCGCTCGGCGTGAACGTGGCCCCGATCGCCGACCAGATCAGCGGCATCGGGCAGGCGGTGTCCCTCCAGGCGGACGCCTACACGACCAACTCCGGCGCCGGCCTGACCTACCGCGCGACCGGTCTGCCGGACGGCCTCACGATCAGCGACACGGGCCTGATATCAGGCACTCCCACCACCCTCGGGACCAGCGACGTCACCGTCACGGTGACCGACGCCACGGGCGCCTCGGCCACCCAGCGCTTCTCCTGGCGGATCGCCTACGTCTACGCCAATGCCACCCGCGTCGACATCCCCGACAACGGCCCCGCGGTGGAGTCCCCGGTCACCGTGACCGGACGCACCGGCAACGCCTCCGCCACCACCCAGGTCTACGTCAAGATCGTCCACACCTACCGCGGCGACCTGACCGTCGATCTCGTCGGCCCCGACGGAACCGCCTACTCCCTGCTCAACCGGAGTGGCGGGTCCGCCGACAACGTCGACCAGACCTTCACCGTCGACGCCTCCGCGCAACCCGTGTCCGGGACCTGGAAGCTCCGCGTCCAGGACCGGGCCGCGATCGACGTCGGCTACATCGAACAGTGGCGGCTCATGCCCTGAGCCCGCCCCGCGCCACCGGTCGTAGGCGTCGGCCCGCGCAGGCGTGGGCCGACGCCTCCCCGTCCGTTCGGTGGACGTCGACTTCTTCGCGCCGGCGGCCACTCGCCGCCGGCGACCCGGCTGCCGAGCCGGATCCCGCGTTCGGCGCGTCCCTCGTCAGGGGGAACGGCGGGCGGCCCGTCGGGCGTGGCACCCGGGCGGGAGCGGGCGCCCGCGCAGCGCCCGTGGAACGGATCGCCGCGGAAACGTGCTGTCCTTCGCCCGGCCGGGTAGCACATAGTGGAGGGTCTTCGTCGATCAACCAGAACGGACGCACGTGACGACCGCGTACAGCGAATCACCTACGGAGCGCGTGCCCGGGCGGGTCTGGACGGTCCGCCTGACCGGACACGCCGACCGGACGGCCACCGTGACCTGCAGCACCGCGGCCTGCCGGATGCCGCCGCGTTCCAAGGACCTCGCGGCGCTGCGCGCGTTCGCCGCCGGGCACGCGGCCGCGCACGCGAGGGCGGCCACCGTCCGGCCCAACGCCCGCTGCCACTGCGGCGCACAGCAGTGCGAGGCCCACCCGGACACCAGGACGCAGTGCGCGGGCGGTGTGGCGCTGGTCCTCCAGCACGACCCGGCCGTCGGGCGGGTCTGGACGCTGGAGGAGATCTGCGAGGCGTGCGCCCGCGTCCTCCCGCACATCAGCGTCCTCGCCCGCGCCCAGCGGCCGAGCCGTACCGCCGCCGGGCGGCCCGCCGAGCAGCAGCCGCCCGCCGCCGCGCGGCCGGGGATCCCCGGCGGTTTCTCGTCGCTCGCCGCCGGGCCGTCCGACGAGGGACCCCGGCCCGCACGACGCCCCCGGCGGGCGCCCCGCCCGTCCCGCGGCCGGCCCCGGGGCGAGGGCCGCTGACCCGGCCCCGGCACGGTCCGGGCGGCCGGCGCACCGCACACTCGTCCGGTTCGTACCGCGGTGGTGCCCGCCCGGCCGTCTGTCGCCTATGCACGGGCAACGGCGGGTACGTCTGCGATGATGCGCCGTGCCGGTCCGGTCACCGGGGGAGGATTTCGCAGACGTGTCCGCACAGAGCCGCCAACAGAGCCGTCGGTCCAAGGCGTTGTCCGTGCTGCCGTTCGCGGTCATGGGCGCGGTCGCCGTGGCGGACGTGCTGGCCGGCCCGTCACTCGGCTTCCTGCCGCTGGTCTCGGTGGGACCCGCCTTCGCCCCCCTCGTGGGGGGCTGGCGGCGCACCGCGTGCGTCGGCGGACTCTCCCTGCTGCTGTGCGTCGCACTCGGCTGGGTCGACGACCTGACCGACATGCGGCGCGGAGCCATGGCCGTCGGCTCCGTCCTGGGGGTCACCGTCGCCGGACTGGTGGCCGTGTCCATGCGCCGCCGGCGGGAGGCCGAACTCGAAAGCGTCCGGTCGATCGCCGAGGCCGCGCAGCGGGTCCTGCTCAAGCCCGTGCCCAAGCTCGCCGGGCGGCTGCGGGCGGCCGTCTCCTACACGTCCGCCGTGGCCGAGGCCCGGATCGGCGGAGACCTGTACGAGGTCGTCGCCGCGCCGCAGGGCGTGCGGGTGATCGTCGGGGACGTCCAGGGCAAGGGGCTGGAGGCGGTGGAGACGGCGGCGCTGGTCCTCGGGGCGTTCCGCGAGGCGGCCCTCGACGAGGCGGATCTGGAGGAGGTCGGCAGCAGGCTGGCCCGCTCCGTCGACCGGCAACTGGACGGCGAGCGGTTCGTCACCGCCGTGCTCGCCGAGGTCAGCGCCCACCAGGTGACCTTCCTCAACTTCGGCCATCCCGCGCCGATGCTGGTCCGCGACGACGGCACGGTCGACCTGCCCGAACCGGAGACCCACGCACTGCCGCTGGGCCTGGGCGCACACGGCGTCGCCGGACCACAGCCCTACCGGGCGAGTTTCCTGCCGGGTGACCAACTGCTGCTGTACACCGACGGCATCATCGAGGCCCGGGACCGGGGCGGACGCTTCTACCCGCTCGCCGAACGCGCCCACCTGCTCAAGGAGCAGGACCCCGAGGCTGCCCTGGAAACCCTGCGCCAGGACCTCCTCCAGCACATGAACGGCCCGCTCCAGGACGACGCCGCCATGCTGCTGCTCCGCTACCGGTGAGGCGCGCCCGGCCGATCCGCCGGCCCGCTGGGGACTCCGAAACCCTTGACCGCATTGGTCCAGTCCAATAACGTCACCCCCCACCGGACCCCACCCCCCAACCGTCACGTTCCTGACGGCCCCCCATGTCCGCGGGAGGACCTGTGGTTTCCCGACGTACCTTTCTGACCGCGGCCGGTACCGCCGCCGCGGCCGCGCTCACCCCCCTCTCGGCCCGCGCCGCCACAGCGGCGGCAGCGGGCCTCCCACTCCCCGTGAAACTGGCGAACAACTCCGGCCACGACACCGTCTACGCCTACATCTCCGGCTCCGACAGCAGCGGCTGGCCCGTCTTCGTCTCCGCTAACGGCGCCCTGAACCGGCTGCCCAACCCGTCGTCCACGGTGACCCCCGTCGCCGACCACTCCATCCCCCTGGGCGCCTCCGGTTCGGCCGCCACCACCGTCAACCTGGCCGACTACGTCATAGGCGGCCGGGTCTGGTTCTCGGTCGGGCAGAAACTCCAGTTCTTCGTCAACCCGGGCACCGTCCCCGGCCTGGTGCAGCCCGCCCTGGTCAGCTCCGATCCCAACTGGGCCACCAACTGGACGTTCTGCGAGTTCACCTTCAACAGCGCCAACCTCTACGCCAACATCTCCTACGTCGACATGGTCGCGCTGCCCGTCTCGATGGCCAGCACCGGCAGCGGCGGCAACCAGTCGGTCAGCCCACTGCCCTCGGGCGCCCTCTCCGCCATCGCCTCCGGCCTGCGCGCCCAGCACGCCTCCGACGGAGCGCCCTGGGACCGACTGGTGGTCACCGACTCCTCCGGCGCCGTCCTGCGCGTCCTGTCGCCCGCGCACTCACCGGTCGACTTCGGCGGTTACTGGGACGACTACCTGAACCGGGTCTGGAGCCACTACGCGGCCACCCCGCTGAGAGTCAACGGCCAGGGCGCGATCGGCTCCTACACCGGGACCGTCTCCGGCGGGGCCATCGTCTTCTCCGGCCTCGACACCAACGGTGTGCCGTTCACCAAGCCGAGCGCCGCCGACATCTTCGGCTGCGCCTCCGGTCCCCTCTACAACTCGGGGCCGGACGCGCGCGGAGCGATCGCCGCCCGGCTGGCCGCCGCGCTCAACCGGAGCTCCCTGCTGGTCCCGGGCGGGAACAACCAGCCCGACGGCGTGGCACCCGCCCAGTACTACCAGGACGCGATCACCAACCACTACGCACGGCTCGTCCACCAGTACGCCACCATCGGCTACGCCTTCCCCTACGACGACGTCGGCCCCACCGGCTCGGCCCCGGTGGACGGCCACCTCCAGGACGGCGCACCCACCTCATGGACCGTCACTCTGGGCGCCGGCGCGGGCAGTGGACCGGGCAGTCCGGGCTCGGGCACCGTCAGCGCGTACAGCACCATCCAGGCCGAGTCCTACTCGGCGCAGAGCGGCACCTCGACGGAGAGCTGCTCCGACACGGGCGGAGGCAGCGACGTGGGCTACATCTCGAACGGCGACTGGCTCAAGTTCTCGTCCGTCGACTTCGGTTCGGTCTCGCCGAACCAGTTCAAGGCCCGGCTGGCGTCGGGCGCCGCCTCCGGTGTCAGCGGCGCCGTACAGGTGCGCCTCGACAGCACCGGGGGCACGAAGATCGCCGAGATCGACTTCGCCAACAACGGCGGCTGGCAGAACTGGCAGACGGTGCCCGCGAACATCGTCGCCCCCGCCACCGGCGTCCACGACGTCTACCTGGTCTTCGCGGGCAGCAGCTCGGACTTCACCAACATCAACTGGTTCACCTTCACCAGCTGATCAAGGCCGGGAGCCCGGCCGGGATGGGCCTGGCCGGGCGCCCACCGGTGCCGGCCCCGGTCCTGCCCCCCGTGACCGCCGGTCTCGCGAACGGAACGTGCGCGGGCGACCAGAGGGGAGCGCGGGCTGCGCCGCGGCCGTCCGGCCGGTCGCTGCCGAGGCCGAGACCGCGGTGCGCACCGTCCGCCGTACTGCCCTGGAGAACCGCGGTCGCGTGTCCCCGGGGCCGCGGAGAGGGGCCTTCGAACCGGCCGCGAAGGCATGTGTGGGGGACGAGCGCGCAGGAGCGCGGTCATCCTGTCGCGGCCACGGCCGCCCGCGGCGAGACTCTGCTCGGGATCGTGCCAGCGGACACGGTCTGCGCCATCAGCAACAGAAAGGGCCGGCCAGTGAACCGACCGCCGTTCTCACCCGTCGTCGCCATGTCGGCCAGGCAGAGCCTGGGGCTGTCGCCCCAGCAGGTGACGGAGCAGATGAACGCCTGCGGGATTCCCGTCGACATCTCGGTGATCCACGCGTGGGAGGTCGGCGAGTACCGCCCCACCGAGGACGAGTTGTTCGTCCTCGCGGACGTCCTCTGGTGCCGGACCACGGAACTGATGGAGATCCAGGACCCGCGCACCCTGAGGGAGCACCGCCTCGCGCGCCGGCTCACCGCCGCGAAGGTCGCCCACTCCGTGGGAATGGAAACGGCCGCGTACGAGCGGGCCGAGGAGACGCACAGCTGGACCGGTGACGGCCGGCAGACAGCGGCTCTGCTGCGCGTACTCGACCTCACCCTGCACCAGCTGGCCAGGGCCACCGGACAGCCCGGTGCACCGGGAGCCGCCCCCGTGACCGGATCGGTCCGCACCGGGACCCGATGAGGCCTGTCGCCCCGGTGACCCCGCCGGTCAGGCTTGGGGCATGACCCGAGCCTTGATCGTCATCGACGTCCAGGAATCCTTCCGCGCCCGCCCGCTGTGGGAGACCATCTCCGATCCGAAGATCGCCCATCAGGTCGACCGACTGGTCCGGCTCGCCCGCCGGGCGGGCGACCTGGTGGTGTGGGTGCTGCACTCCGAGCCCGGCAGCGGCGATGTCTTCGACCCCGCCCTCGGCCACGTCCGGCTGATGGAGGAGTTGCGGCGCCTGGACACCGAACCGCTCCTCCACAAGACCTCGCACAACGCCTTCACCACCACCAACCTGCAACAACTCCTCACCGAGCGCGGCATCCGGGAACTCACGGTCTGCGGCATCCGGACCGAGCAGTGCGTCGAGACCACCACCCGCGTCGCGAGCGACCTCGGCTACTCGGTCACCTTCGTCGTCGACGCCACCGCGACCAACCCCATCGCCCACCGCGACGCCCCCGCCGGCCGGAGCGTCGCCGAACTGCTGGCGGACCCCCGCACCCTGAGCGCCGAAGAGATCATCAGGCGCACCGAGTACGCCCTGGCCGGACGCTTCGCCACCATCGCCACCGTCGGACAACTGGAGGCCTCGGCCGAACCCGGGGCATGATGACCGGATCGTGAGTCACATCGTCTTCCTCCTGCTGCCCGGGGTCCATCTGCTGGACCTGGCGGGCCCCGCGCAGGTCTTCTCCACGGCCTCCGACTTCGGGCAGCCCTACACACTCGGCTACGTCGCCGAACAGCCGCAGGTGCGCACCGCCCAGGGGCTGCCCCTGCTGGCCGGGCTGGACTGGCCGGAGCTCGGCCCCGAGGACCTGATCGTGGTGCCCGGCTGGCGGGCGCGCACCCTGGCCGACAGTCCCGGCCTCGGCGCGGACTCCCTGAAGGCGCTCAGGGACCACCACGCCGGCGGCGGGACCGTCGCCAGTGTGTGCGCGGGAGCCGAGGCGCTCGGTCGGGCCGGCCTGCTCGACGGCCGCCGCTGCACCACCCACCACGACGTGCAGGACGAACTGGCGCGCCGCTACCCCAGGGCGACCGTCGTGCGCGACGTGCTGTACACCGCCGACGACCGGGTGGTCACCTCGGCCGGCATCGCCAGCGGCATCGACCTGGCCCTGCACATGGTCGCCACCCGGCACGGCCCCGCCGTAGCCGCGCAGGTGGCCAGGGACATGGTCGTCTACGCGCGGCGCAACGGCCATGAACCACAGGCCAGCGCCATGCTCAGGTACCGGTCCCACCTCGACGACACCGTGCACCAGGCCCAGGACCTGCTCGACGCCCGCTTCGACCGGCCCCTGCCGCTGTCCGCGCTGGCCGCGACGGTGGGCGTGAGCGAACGCACCCTCACCCGTCTCTTCACCCGTGCCACCGGCGGCCTCACCCCGCTGCGCTACCAGCAGACCCTCCGCCTGGAACGCGCCGAACACCTCATCAGCCACGGCGCCACCGTCGACGCCGCCGCCCGCGCGGTCGGCTTCGAGGACCCCCGTATGCTGCGCCGCCTGAGAGCACGCCGGCCCTGACCGGCCCGGGTCACCGCTGACACTGATGTTCGACATCGGACGCTTTACCCGTCAGGCACCTAGTAGGTACCATCGACGCCATGCCTTCCCTGAACGTCTCTTTCACCGACGAGGAACTCGAGGGTGTCCGGGCCGCGGCCGCCGCGGAGGGCAAGAGCCTCAAGCAGTACCTGCACGACCTCGGAGTCCGCGAGATGCAGCGCAAGCGGTTCGTCGCCGGTGCGACCGAATGGGCCGACCGGTTGCGCGGGGAGTTCGACGAGGCCTTCCCCGACGAGGTGCCACCCGCCGAGCGTGGCGACGGGGCTGCCGCCGCCTGATGCCTCCCCTCTACATCGACGTCTCCTGGCTGCTGGACGTCCAGGAGAGCGCGCTCGGCCACGACGACCTGAGCGTCTCCGACTACTCGGCGCTGGTGGCCGCCGTGGCCCGGCACCGGACCCGGCTGCCCACCCTGGCGGCGGCCGACCCGGACACGGCGTGGCGAGCCGCGGCGCTCCTGCACACGATCGTCCGCCTGGAGCCGCTGCCGCACCGCAACAGCCTGTACGCCGCGTTCATCGCGGCCCAGTACATGGCGCAGGCCGGCGAGGGCATCGATCCGCCCTACGGCGCGCTGCCCGACCTGGTCCGCAAGGTCCGCGACACCCGCATCGGCGTCCAGGACGTCGCCGACCGGCTGCGCGGCTGGAAGCTGTAGCCGGTCCGGCCGCCCCGCCGCGTATTCGGTGACGACCGGCGGGAACTCGACGGGGCCCTGGGGCGACCGGGCGATCATCCGCCCATTCTCACGCACCGGCCACCCTCGGTAGGTTGAACCCTGGGAGAACCGCGGAGGGTGTGCGAGTGGCGCCCCGTGGGACGAGAACGGAACGGGGGCGGCACGTGAACACCGGGACGGGTTCGGCCGACGACCCCGCCGGGACCGGGACCGGGGCCGGGACCGGAACCGGGACACGGCGGCGCGGGAGCCGGGTGGTGTCGGCCCCGCCCGACAGCGCGGCCGCCGCACGTCTCGCCTCGTTGCAGCGGACGGCCGGAAACACGGCCGTCGTCAGGATGTTGACAAGAGGCCGGACGCCTGCGGAGGAGGACCGGTAGGCACCGGGGTCTGCCCCTTCGTACCTTCCGCGGCGCCGCCCCGCTGATCTAGAACAGAGAGCTCGGCAACGGGAAGTTCGGCGAGGAGGACCCCCCATGCGCTCGGTCGCGCGGGATCACCACCACCCTGGTGCACGAGGGCAGGAAGCCCCGCGTGCGGCGTCACCGCCCGCCGGCCTGAGCGGCCCCTGGATACAGCACCTTCAGCGCGTCGCCGCGGGCGAGCACACCTCGTCCCCCGGACACACCCGGCCCGGTGCGACGACCGTCCAGCGCGCGGGAGCCTCGGCCGCGAACGAACCGAACACCGAGGAAGCCGAACAGAGCGCGGACACCGACCAGTCGGGCAAGGAGATCATCACCAGGCTGAGCACTTCGATCGAACAGCACACCGTCCAGACGAAGTCGAAACGGAACATCTTCGCGCCGGGCACCTGGTGGCCCGAACAGTGGCTCGTCGAGGGCCCCACCCGGCTGCGCAAGACCCTGGACCGCCGCGTGCTGCGCGGCGAGGCGTTCAACGAGCAGGACCTGGACGACATCAGGCAGCTCTCCGACGTCAACCCGAAGTGGCTCAAGTCCGTGGGCATCGGCACCTACGCCGACGCGGAGGCGTACCTCAAGGGGAGCTTCAAGGACTGGTTGCAACTGAGCGCGGGCAAACGTGTCCTCACCGCGACGCTGGCCGTCCGCGCGAACCACCCGGCCGTCCGCGAGGCGGCCACGCCGCCGATCAGCCCGGACTACACGCTCGGCCGGTTCATGCTGACCCAGGCGCCCGGCACCTCGGCCGACGAACGCAAGCTCCTGGAAGCCGAGCGCGACCAGCAGATCCGGGAAACCGCCGTCGACTCCCTGTATCCGGCAGGCATGGCCCCCGAGCGCCGGCACGGCGGCGCCATCCCGGAGGAAGGCAGCCCGGTCGGCAAGGGTGGCAAGGAGACGGCGCCCGACTACGTCCGCAAGGACGGCAGGGCCCGCGAGATGCTCACCAAGATCCTGCTGATCCTGCGCAACGGGCTGAAGCTCTACGACCCCGCGCAGGGCAAGCACCAGGTGAACTACGAACAGGACGTCATCCGCGCCCTGGCGCACGGAGGCCGGGTCAACGTCCGTATCCCGGCGCTGAGTTCCAAGGACGACCCGGCCTACTGGCTCCCCCACTTCCTCGGCGTCACGAAGGACGCCACCAAGGGCGAGACCGCCGAGGACGTCTCGGAGCGCGGCTTCGCCACTCACCGCACCTCCATCGGAGCCAACAAGGGCGACCAGCCGGGCACGTTCAAGGAGAAGGGCGGCATCCTGGCGTCCGCCACCAACAAACTCGCGTTCGGCGCCGCCAGCCCCAAACTCTGGGGGCAGGACTTCTCCGGCGGTGGCCTCGGCTCCAAGGACTGGAACGGCGACATGGTCCTGCCGAACGGCTCCTACGGACACGTCCTGCTGGTCTACCACCGCCCCACCGTGGACCGCGACGGCTCGCTCCAGATCGGCATCGAGACCATCAAGCCGCACGCCGACAGCCCGGTCGGGTACGAGCACGACTTCCGTTCCACCGAGGCCACCTCGAACCCGGAGTCCGTGCTGCACGGCCACAAGGGCGACAAGGTGGGATCCGGCGGTCTCGGGAAGAACGAACGCTTCGTCGACCTGCGGGAGATGGGAGCCGCCCACGGCGGCGACTGGCGTGCCTACCTGGACGAGGTCAAACAGGACTGGGACAAGGCCCTCGCCGAGACCGAGGACGGTTCGAAGGAACGCCGAGCCCTCTATGAAAGCCTCGTCGGACCCCGCCCGAAGCCGTAGCCGTAGCCGTAGCCGTAGCCGTAGCCGTAGCCGTAGCCGTAGCCGTAGCCGTAGCCGCGACCCCGACTCCGGCCGCGGGCCTGGCCGCACCCCGCGTCGTGCGCGACGCCCTCAGTCGCTCTGGCCCTGGTCGTCGGTGAGCGAGATCTCGACACCGCCGTCGTACGGGGCGGTCAGGTTGTACAGGAAGCCGACCAGGGCCGTCAGGCAGGAGCCCAGGACGACTTCGAGCACGATGACCGTCGTCGAGACGGTCAGCCAGATGCCCGGTCGCGGCAGGGCGTCGGGGGCGATGAGCGTGGCCACGCCCCAGGCGACGGTCGAGGCGACGGCAGTGGCCGCGCCGAGGCCGCCGACGACCAGGACGCCCATCCGCGCGACGGACCCGCGTCCGACCGCGGATATGCGCGCCCGCACGGTCCGTGGCCGCGGCTTCGGTGAGGAGCGCCGTCCGTGGGGTCGTAGGACCGTACCGGTTGCCGTCGGCTGGGCACCGTCGGCCGCGGCCGCGGCTGCCTGCGCCCTGGTGGCGTGGCCGACGTCGGCCACGGCAGAGGGCTCGGCACGGACGGGTCCGGCCGCTGCCGCCTCGGTCGCGGAGGGCGTGGCCGGTGTCGGCGCCGGGTGCGCGGCGGGAGGAGCGGCGGTGGTGGCTGCCGGGGCGAGGCCAGGGGTGCCGGGCGGCGTCGCCGGTGACGCGGTCTCGTCTCCGGCGGGGGAGGAACCGGTCGCGGGGCCCGGCCGGGCGTCGGCGGTCTCGGCGGTGCGGTGCGCGTCGGCGATGCGGGCGGTGCCGCCGGGCGTGGGGGTGACCCGGCGGGGGGCGGTGTGTCGTCTGCGTTTGGCGCGACTCATGCGCGTCTCCCTGAGTGGCCCGGCGCTCTCGTGAGCCTGTTCCGTGTCGCACGGCCCGCGTCGGCCGCCCGGCGGCCTGGGGGCCTGCTGGTCGTTGCTTCGACGGTAGGCGCTCGTGTCCGATCGCGCATCAGCGGTGACGCACGGTCACCCTCCGCGGTGCGTGTCGGGACGCCGCCAGGGCTCGAAAACGGTGCCCTGCGGCCTCAGTCCGGCCGCGGTGCCCCGTCGCCCGGCCCGAACAGCAGCCGGACGAAGTCGGTGACCGGCCCGACGATGTCGAGGTCCTGGTCGAGGAGCCACTGCAACTGGAGCCCGTTGAGCACCGCCTGGAAGAGGATCGCGGCGCTCTCGGGGGTGCACCCTCACGCAGTCCGCCGCGGGCCGCCTCGTCGGCAAACTGGACCACGTCAGCGCCGCGATCGACACCGTCTCGGACTGGCGGCGCCGCCCGGACGGCGGGATCGACCTCTCGGTGACCGTCCCTCCCAACACGGAGGCCGAGATCCGGGTGCCACCGGGCCCGCGCGGGCTCGTACCGCTTCAGGTCCTGACCCGGGTCCCGCCGGCGGGAGCGCGGCCGGCGGTCAGGCGGCCGGGTCGGCCGGGGCGGGCGACAGGTGCTCGTGCACGGCGTGCCAGCCGCCGTCCTCCGCGCGCCGCAGGACGATGGTCTCGCGCTCCCGCAGCGTCTCCTCCCCGGCCCGGGTGGAGACGCGGGTGGTCACCGAGTGGGTGAACACGGCGGTGTCGCCGAAGAGCTGGAGCCGCCGGTCCCTCGAGTCGCAGGCGAGGACGCGGAAACCGTCCTGCTCGCTCCACTCGCGCCACAGCTCGCGGTACTCCTTGGTGGAGTCCAGACGCCGGTCGGTGGTGTGGAAGACGAAGCTGGCGTCGGCCGAGAAGGCGTCGAAGTAGTCGTCGGTGCGGCCCTCGGCGAAGGCGGCGATCAGCGCGTCGGCCGCGGCGAGGGCCGCGTCGTGGTCGTTCTTCATGGCTGCTGCTCCGGGATCCGGGCCACGGCGCGGACGGGTGCGCCGTCCGCGCCGGGCAGGTGGAGGGGGAAGAGGCTGACGTGGACGTCGTGGCCGGCCCGCTGGGCGTCGAGGACCTCGGCCAGGTTGGTGAGGTTCTCGGCGATGACGGCGCCCGCGCCGCACAGGACGCGGTGGGCGGGCAGGGTCTCGCCGGGCGTGGGGTCGACGCTGAGCGCGTCGATGCCGACGGTGCGCACCCCGCGGGCGACGAGCAGCCCGGCCGCCTCGCGGGTCAGGTAGGGGTGGTCGTGGTAGGCATCGGTGCCCCAGTGGGCGGACCAGCCGGTGGCGAGCAGCACGATCCGGTCCTCGGGGACGTCGGCGAGCAGGTCCGCCCCGACGGCCGTCCGGGGCGGCAGGCCCCGCAGGTCGACCACGTGGGCGGGGCCGTCGAAGCGGTCCAGGGGGAGCCGGTCCAGCGCGGGCAGGCCGTCCTCGATGTGGGAGGGGGCGTCCACGTGCGTGCCGGACTGCGAACCCAGCCGCAGGTGGAGGACGTTGACGCCGTCCTCGGCCGCGGTGAGGGCGGGCCGGATGTCCACCTGCGGGTCCCCCGGGTAGACCGGCATGCCGGTGCGCAGGGGCACGGACAGGTCGATCAGCCGCACCCCGCTCACACCTCGGCCGGCTGGGGCTCGCCGACGGGCGCGCCGTCGGCGGCGGTGATCGGCGGCACCGGGGTGTCGACCGCACGCACCAGCCGCGGTCCCTCGGGACCGAAGACGGCGCGGGGCTCGGGGAAGAGCCACAGCAGCGCGAGGTAGCTGACCGCGGCCAGGCCGAGACCGACCGGCAGGGAGATGTCCACGCCGCCCGCGAGGTCGCCCAGGGCGCCCACGAACTGACCGGGCAGGTTCACGAACTGGACCGCGAGCAGGGCGGAGGCCAGCCAGGCGGCCATGCCGCGCCAGTTCCAGCCGTGCGAGAACCAGTACCGTCCGCCCCGCTGACGGCGGTTGAAGACCTGCAACGACTCGGGGTCGTACCAGCCACGACGGGTCAGGAAGCCCAGGGTCATGATGACCATCCACGGCGCGGTGCACACGATGATCAGCGTCGCGAAGGTGGAGATGGACTGGGTCAGGTTGGCGGCGAACCGGCCGACGAAGATGAAGGAGATCGACAGGACACCGATGAACACGGTGGCCTGCACGCGGCTGAACCTCGGGAAGACGCTGGCGAAGTCGAGGCCGGTGCCGTAGAGCGAGGTGGTGCCGGTGGACATGCCGCCGATCAGCGCGAGCAGGCAGACCGGCAGGAAGTACCAGGACGGCGAGACGGCCAGCAGACCGCCCACGTAGTCCGGAGCGCTGGGATCGAGGAAGTGCCCCGCCTTGGCGGCGATGATCGAGGCGGTCGCCAGGCCGAAGAAGAACGGCAGGATCGTCGCGATCTGGGAGAGGAAGGCCGCGCCCATCACCCGGCGGCGCGGGGTGTCGGCGGGGATGTAGCGGGCCCAGTCGCCGAGGAAGGCGCCGAAGGAGACCGGGTTGGACAGCACGATCAGCGCGGAGCCGATGAAAGCGGGCCAGAAGCCGGGGGTGCTCAGGGAGTGGAAGCTGCCCCCGTAGCCGGGGTCGAAGTCGCCCGCGAACGCGAACAGCCCGAGGACGAAGAGCAGCGAGGCGGCGGCGACCGCGATCTTGTTCACGAAGAGCATGAACCGGAAGCCGTAGATGCACACCGTCAGCACCAGCGCGGCGAACAACCCGTACGCCAGTGCGTAGACGCCCTCGTTGGTCGGCAGGTGGAACATCCGGTGCGCGCCGCCCACCAGGGCGTCGCCGGAGGACCACACCGAGATGGAGAAGAACGCGACCGCCGTGAGCAGCGAGAGGAAGGAGCCCACGACCCGGCCGTGCACGCCCAGGTGGGCGGAGGAGGACACCGAGTTGTTGGTGCCGTTCAGCGGCCCGAACACGGCCAGCGGCGCGAGGATCAGCGCGCCGACGGCGAGCCCGAGCCCGGTGGCCGCCAGGCCCTGCCAGAAGGACAGCCCGAACAGGATCGGGAAGGCGCCCAGCACGCAGGTGGCGAAGGTGTTCGCACCGCCGAAGGCGACCCGGAACAGGTCCAGCGGCCGGGCGGTGCGGTCGGCGTCCGGGATGCGCTCCACTCCGTACGTCTCGATCTCGGTCAGCGCCGGAGCGTCGTGCTGCTCCGCCTGGGGGCTGGTGGTCATGTCTGCTCCTCGCGGGGGCCGGCGGAGTCCAGGGTCAACAGGCTGATCAGGTCGTAGGCGACGTGGGACGCCGCGAAGGAGGTGATGTCGGCGTGGTCGTAGGCGGGGGCGACCTCCACGACGTCGCCGCCGACCAGGTTCAGCCCGGCCAGGCCGCGCAGGATCTCCAGCAGCTCGCGCGAGGTCATGCCGCCGGCCTCCGGGGTGCCGGTGCCGGGGGCGTGCGCCGGGTCGAGGACGTCGATGTCGACGGACACGTACAGCGGCCGGTCGCCGATGCGCTGCCGCAGCGCGTCCACGGTCTCGTCGACGCCACGGCGCAGCACGTCGGAGGAGGTGACGATGCCGAAGCCGAGACGGCGGTCCTCCTCCAGGTCCCGCTTGCCGTACAGGGGGCCGCGGGTGCCGACGTGGCTGAGCGCCTCGGTGTCGACGATGCCCTCCTCGACGGCGCGCCGGAACGGGGTGCCGTGGGTGTACTCGGCGCCGAAGTAGGTGTCCCAGGTGTCGAGGTGCGCGTCGAAGTGCAGCACCGCGACCGGGCCGTGCCGCTCGGCGACCGCGCGCAGCAACGGCAGCGCGATCGTGTGGTCGCCGCCGATGGTGACCAGCTTCGTCCCGTCGGCCTGGAGCCGGCCGGCCTCGGCCTGCACGGTCTCGATCGCCTCGTTGATGTCGAAGGGGTTCACCGGGATGTCACCGCCGTCGACGACCTGCGCCGCCGCGAACGGCGACACGTCGAGTGCCGGGTGGTACGGGCGCAGCAGCCGGGACGCCTCGCGCACCGCCGCCGGGGCGAAACGGGCGCCGGGCCGGTAGGAGACGCCGGTGTCGAAGGGGACTCCGACGACGGCCACGTCCGCCCGCTCCACCTCGTCGAGACGCGGCAGCCGGGCGAAGGTCGCGGGTCCCGCGTAGCGGGGGACACGGGAGGAATCCACGGGTCCACGGGGCTGGGTCGTCATCGGGCACCTTCCTGTCGAGTGGGGCGTGCACCGCCGGATAAGCGGACCCCGGGGCGGAATGAGTGGTTCCGCCGACGGGGGATGCCTCAGTCTGCGGACGGCCGGAGGGAAGGGTCAATTGTTGACGGCACCAAGAACTACAGTTGTCTTGTGCCCGACCACAAAGCCACGTCGCCTTCCGTCCTCACCGTCGGCGACCTGCTCTCCTTCCCCGCACTGCAGATGCGCCTGCTCGCGGGCGGCGGCGGCCTCGGCCGGACGGTCTCCTGGGCGCACGTCAGCGAGCTGGAGGACCCGACGCCCTGGCTGCACGGCTCCGAGGTGATCATGACCGTCGGCCTCGCCGTGCCCCGCACCGGCGAGGCCCAGCGGCGCTACCTGGAGCGGCTCGACGACGCGGGCGTCGCGGCGCTGGTGCTCAGCACCCAGCTGCGCACCCCTCCGCTGCGGCAGGCGTTCCTCGCCGCGGCCGAGGAACGCGGTTTCCCGGTCCTGGAGGTGCCCCTCGCGGTCCCCTTCGTGACGATCGCGCAGGAGGTCGCCGCCGCCGTCAGCGAGAAGTCCGCCGAGCGGCTCGGCGCCCAGCTCCAGGTCTTCGGCGCGCTGCGCTGGATGGCCGAGGAGAACCTGGACACCCCGGCGCTCTTCGGTCGTCTGGAACAGCTCAGCGGCTACCGGATCCTCCTGTGCACCACTCAGGGACGGCCCCTGCTGCCCGGGGTCGCGGCGCCCGCGGACCTCTCGGTGCTCCCGGCGCATCCCGACGCCCCGCCGACCGTGCCCGGCGGCTTCGTCCTGCCCGTTCTCGGCCCGGGCGGAGCCGCCGGCTACCTGGTCGCCCTGGAACAGGCCGGCGCCCGCCCCGCCGGACTGGCCGTCGTCCAGCACCTGGCCACCGTCGCCGCCCTGCGGCTCGCGATGGTCCGCCAGGAACGCGAGGTGCTCCGCCGGGAGGGGGCGGAGACCCTGGCCGAGATGCTCCAGGACACCCTCGACCCGGCCGGTGCCCAGCGCCGGCTGGCCCACCACGGCCTGGACGCGCGGCGGCCGGTCGTCCTCGCGGTGGTCCGGCGCACCCCGGACGCGCAACCGGGTGTGGCCACCTCGGACGAGGACGTGGGCGTCGCCCTCTCGGACCACCCGCACCTGACCCTGCGCCGCGGTGAGGACCGGCTGGTGCTGGCCGAACCCGGCTTCACCGAGGCGCTGGCCGGCCTGCCCGGCGTGGTGTGCGGAGTCAGCCGGCCCTTCGCCGTCGGGGAGCCGCTGCGGGTCGCCCGGCAGGAGGCGGAGTGGGCGGCCGGACGCGCCGAGGAGGCGGGCAAGCCACTCGTCCACTACGGCGAGGACGCCACCGGGCGCTGGCTCCCGGAGGACCGCCGACTGCTGGCCGCGCTGGTCGAGCAGGTCCTCGGCGAGGCCCTGCGCTACGACGCGGCGCACGGCTCACAGCTGCTGGTCTCCGTCCGTACCTGGATGGAACGCGACCGCCGCACCGAGGACGCCGCCGCGGCCCTGCACGTCCACCCCAACACCCTCTCCTACCGGCTGCGCCGCTTCGGCGAGGTGACCGGCCGGGACCTGGCCACCACCGCCGCCTTCACCGAGGTCTGGTTCGCCGTCCGCGCGGCGACCGAACTGGGCGTGGCGGCCGAGGGGCCGTAGGGCCCTTCGACGGATCCCCGCGGCGTCGCGACACCCGGCACGCACGCTCGACGCAGGGTGTGGCGGACGCGGCGTGAGCGGGGCGCCGACGAGTGTCCGGGACGCCGGTGAGGTGCGACGCTGGGACGAGAAGCGTCCGCCGAGGCGACTCCGGAGGGCCCGATGGGACGTGATGTGCCGGCCCGGGTGTTCACGCGGGAGGACCGGCGCCGGTACCGCGAGAAGATGCACGGCTGCCTCGACGTACTGGCGCGGATGCTGCGCGAATCGGGCTTCGAGAGCGAGCGTCCCCAGGTCGGCATGGAGATCGAGCTGAACCTGGTGGACGACGACGGGCTCCCGGCGATGCGGAACACCGAGGTGCTGACCGCGATCGCCGACCCGGCCTGGTCGAGCGAGCTGGGCCGGTTCAACCTGGAGATCGACATCCCGCCCCGGCTGCTGACCTCCGGTGGCCCCGGCGCCTGGGAGCAGACGATCCGGGACGCGCTCAACCACGCCGAGCAGCGCGCCGCCACCGTGGGCGCCCACCTGATCATGATCGGGATCCTGCCGACGCTGCGGGAGTCGGACGTGGACGAGACGTCCCTGTCCGGTGATCCGCGCTACCGGCTGCTGAACGAGCAGATCTTCGCGGCCCGCGGCGAGGACCTGCGGATCAGGGTGGACGGTGTGGAGCGCCTCGCGATGTACGCCGGCGCGATCACCCCCGAGGCCGCCTGCACCAGTACCCAGTTCCACCTCCAGGTGGCCCCCAGGGACTTCGCGGACTACTGGAACGCGGCCCAGGCCGTCGCCGGTGTGCAGGTCGCCCTCGCCGCCAACTCGCCCTACCTCTTCGGGAAGGAACTCTGGCGCGAGACCCGCGTCCCGTTGTTCGAACAGGCCACGGACACCCGTCCCGAGGAGATCAAGGCGCAGGGCGTACGGCCCCGGGTGTGGTTCGGCGAACGGTGGATCACCAGCGTCTTCGACCTGTTCGAGGAGAACGTGCGCTACTTCCCGGCACTCCTGCCGCTGTGCGACGACGAGGACCCGCAGCGGACCCTGGACGCCGGCGGGGTGCCGCAGCTGGGCGAACTCACCCTGCACAACGGCACGATCTACCGCTGGAACCGCCCCGTCTACGCCGTCACGGACAGCGGCCCGCACCTGCGCATCGAGAACCGCGTCCTGCCCGCAGGACCCACCGTGGCCGACATCCTCGCCAACGCGGCCCTCTACTACGGCCTGACCCGGGCCCTCGTGGACGAGGACCGCCCGGTGTGGTCGCGGATGTCCTTCGCCGTCGCCGAGGAGAACCTGCACACGGCCGCCCGCGACGGCATCGACGCGCGGCTCTACTGGCCGGGGGCGGGTGAAGTGCCCGTCACCGAGCTGGTGCTCAGACGCCTGCTGCCACTGGCGCACCGGGGTCTGGAACTGGCCGGCCTGGACGCTTCCTGGCGCGAACCCATGCTGGGCATCATCGAACGGCGCTGTGTCGACGGACGCAACGGCGCCCTGTGGCAGGCGGAGACGGTCCACCACCTGGAGAAGACCGGCGTCCACGACCGCCGGGAGGCCCTGCGCCGGATGACCACCACCTACATGGACTACATGCACCTGAACGCGGCCGCGCACACCTGGCCGGTGGAGTGATCAGGTCAAGCGTCCCGGACGCTTGACTCGGTAGGCGCCCGGCCCGATCCTCGTCCGCGGTATTGCGCGGTTCATGACAACCCCAAGGGTTCGTCAACCGCGCCGCCGACGGCGACGACACCACCCGCTGGGCGAGCGACTGGAGCGACGACCAGTGGTGGCAGGTCGACCTGGGCTCCACCCACCTGGTGTCCCGGGTGACGCTGGACTGGGAGCGCGCCTACGGCAAGGCGTACCGCGTCGAACTCTCCACCGACGGCACGCACTGGGGGACCGCCTGGTCCACCACGAGCGGCGACGGCGGCCTGGACACGGCCGAGTTCACCGGGACCCCGGCCCGCTACGTCCGGGTCCACGGTCTCGGCCGCGGCACCGGCTGGGGATGCTCGCTGTACGAGGTCGGGGTCCACAGCGCCTGAGACGGGCGTCTCGCTGACGGCCTGACCCTCGAAAAGCACCGAACACATGGTCGAAAATCCGCTATGATCATCGCGGCAAGGCTGTAGCGCAGAGGTCGTCGCGCCCAAGCATCGAGCTGGAGGACGTCGGTTCGAATCCGACCGGTCTTGCCGCCCCAGTCATGAAGGAAAGTCGATGGGCGTCGGTTCGTCCTGGGCGGGCGGAGGGCGATGCCGCCCCCGGCGGTCCGGACCCCGGCGACGGACCGGTGGAGTGGTGATGACGCAGCCGACACCCGTACGGTGCCCCGCGATCGAGCACCCGGACATCCCGATCAGCGACCCCGCCGGTCTGGAACCGCTGCTCGACCGCCTGCGGTCCGCACGGCCGTTGGAGACCGACGAGACCTTCCCGCTCGGCACCGTCCGCGCGGACGGCCGGATCGACCTCTGCAAGCAGGGCCTCGGCGCGATCGGCGCCGCCCGCGTGCTGCCCGTCGCCGCCGCCTCCCCGCACGCCGCGCACGTTCTGCTCGGCACCAACGCCATGGGGAACGAGGGAGCCCGCACGGTCGCCGACGCGCTCACCGACGGCCACGGTCTGCGCACCCTCTACCTCGGCTGCAACCGCATCGGCCCGCAGGGCGCCGCCGCGCTCGCCGACGCCCTCACGACCGACGACACCGTCCGCGCCCTCTGGCTCAAGCGCAACCCTCTGGGTGACGAGGGCGCCCGCGCGCTCGCCGGGATGCTCCGCCACAACACCGCACTGCGCACCCTCGACCTGGTCAACACCGGCCTGACCACCGACGGCCTGCGCGCCCTGCTCGCCACCCTCACCGGCCGGCCCACCCCCGTCGAGCGCCTCTTCCTCGGCGGCAACGGCCTGACCGCCGAAGCCGCCCCGCTGCTGGCGGCGCTGATTCGCGAGGCCGGCGTCCGCGAGCTGTACCTCCCCGCCAACCACCTCGGCGACGCGGGCGCCGCGATCCTCGCCGCCGCGGCCGACCCGGGCCGCCCGGTTCGCCTCGGCCTCGGCGGCAACGGCATCGGCCCGGCCGGCGCGCGGGCCCTCGCCGGCTCCCTGGCCGGTGTCGAGGCGCTCGACCTGGGGCGCCCCCTGTCCGAACGCAGCCTCGGTGCCCCCGCCAACACCACCGGCGACGACGGCGCCCACGCGCTGGCCGCCGCCCTGCCGGGCAGCCCGCTGCGCCGACTGGAGCTGTGCCACACCGGCCTGACCGGCCGGGGTGCCAAGACGCTGCTGGCCGCGGTGCCCGACGACTCGCCCCTGGAGTACGTCGGCCTCGGTCCCGGGCTGCCCCGCAGGGTCAAGCGGTCCTTCACCCAGCGGCTGCGGCCCCTCGGCACGGCCCATCCGGACCTGCGCGCGATAGGAAGTGTCTACCGGTGAGCTCCCCGGGCGAACTCCGCTGCCTCCCACCGGACGAGGCATCCGGCAGACGCCGGGTACGCCGGTACGCCGTGCCCGGCTGGATGATCGAGCGCGCCACCGAGCGCCGGACGGCCGGTGACTGGCGCGGCGCCTGCGCGGCGGCGAACGTGGACGTCGTCTTCGACCTGCCGGAGATCGCCGAGCACTGCGGTGACGACGTCGCCGCCGCCCTCACGGACGACCTCCGTCACCTCGCCCCCGACCTGCTGCGCTGGCACCTGCCGCGGCACCTGGGCGGGCGGACCACGCTCGCCACGGACCGGACGGTCGTCCTCGCGCGCTACCGGCCGATCGCACCGCACGAGGGCCCGCGGGCCACGCCGTACCTGCACATCACCACCGGACCCATGGCCGACGGACCGCAGCGGATCGCGCTGCGGTTCCGGACCGTCGGGGACGAACAGGGCGTCGGCGTCTTCGGGCCCACCACCGAGGACTGGCGCCTGGCCCGGCACCTCTGGGACGCACGGCACACCGCCGAACTGCGCGAGCGGTGCGGCGGCGGCCAGGACCGGTCGCCGTTCTTCCGGGCCGACGGCACCCCACTCGGCCCGGACCACCTGCCGACCGCCGGACCCGGCCCGGACGATCCGACGGCGCGGACCGAACTGACCATGCTGACGCACCGCAGGGAAGGGGCGCCGGCCGCCTTCGCCGCGGCCGGCATTCGGCTGGACCTGACGCCTCCCGACAAGCCGGGCTGGTACCGGGCCGACCCGGAACAGCTGCTGAGCGGGCTCGCGCTGAACCACGCCCGCCTGGAGCCCGAGGTGCGCCGGCAGCGGTCCGCGGGCGTCGGCGACCGGTTCCTCATCGCGGCGCACTGGCGGACCTACCTCCTGCTGGAGCCCGTCGACGGCGACGGGCTGCTGGTGCGCACCGTCGACCGGGAGGAGGCCGAGGGCCTGCCCTTCCTCGCCGAGGCCCTCTGGCGCAGGCTTCCCGACCTCGATCTCCTGCGGGACGGGGGGATCGCCCCCGAGCAACTCCATCCGCTCGTCCGCGAGGCGCTGTTCCCCGCCCTGCGCGTCCCGGCGGGCCAGGGCGGCCCACCCGCGCCGACGGCCCCCGCGCCCGTGCGGGTCAGGTGCCGCGGTGCATGGCACGAGGTCGGCTTCCGGCCCGGCGGCCCGCTGAGCATGCCGCACAGCGACGACGAACGGCAGCGGGAACGGGCCCTGCGCGCCTTCGGCGGAACCGTCGCCGGATGCTTCGCCGTGGAGCAGACCTGGGCGTCGGGGAAGGGCCGGCTGCCCAAGGCCCTCAGGGCGCAGCGCAGCGAACTGTTCCTGCGCGCCCAGCACGGTGACACCCCCGGCGTCCTGGCACTCCTGGACGCGGGTGTCGACGCCCGGGTACGGGACGCCGGCGGCCGCACCCTGCTGCACGTGCTGAACCTCCTGGACCACGAGGTGCTCCTGCCCCGGCTGCTGGCCGCGGGAGTGGACCTGGAGGCCCGTGACCTGCGCGAGCGCACACCGCTGTTCACGGCGGTCAACGACCTCGGTTCCAAGGCCCTGGTGGAGGCGCTCGTCGCCGCCGGGGCGCGGCTCGACGTGACCGACGAGTCCGAACTGTCCCTCGCCCAGCTCGTCCGCCGCTACCAGCGGCCCGACCTCGCCTTCCTCCGCGACCGCGTGCAGGCCGAGCATCCCGGCATCGGCGCCGACTGGTGGGACGAGTGGATGGACGAGCAGGGGCAGTACGACTCGGAAGACCCCGACGACGAGGAAGAACCGGTCCTGTGAGCACCCACCGCACCGACCGCGGCGCCCCCGCTCCCGCTGCCTCCGCCGACCCCGTCGGTCCGCTGGCGGCCGCCGACGACCTCAACCGCAGGCTGCGTACGCGACGCACCGAGCCCGCCGCGAACCCGCAACTGGAGGCCCTCGCCCTGGCCGTGACGGCCAACCAGCCCGTCCTGCTCTGGGGCGAACCGGGCATCGGCAAATCGGCGGCCCTGGAGCAGCTCGCCGCCGGACTCGGCCTGGCGCTGGAGACCGTCATCGCCAGCGTGCACGAGCCGTCCGACTTCGCCGGACTGCCGATCGTCGGCGACGACCCCGCCGTCACCGGCGTGCCGATGGCACCGCCCGACTGGGCCGTCCGCCTCGCCCGGGCCGGACAGGGCCTGCTCTTCTTCGACGAACTCTCCTCCGCACCGCCGGCCGTCCAGGCGGCCCTGCTGCGCGTGGTGCTCGAACGGCGCGTCGGCAGCCTGGTCCTGCCGGACGCGGTGCGCATCGTCGCCGCCGCCAACCCGCCCTCCAGCGCGGCGGACGGCTGGCACCTCAGCCCGCCGCTCGCCAACCGGTTCGTCCATCTCGAATGGACCCACGACCCCCGCACGGTCGCCCGCGGCATGGCAGGCACCTGGCCGGAGGTGACCGTGCCCGTCGTCGACGCCGGCCGGGTGCCCGGTGCGGTCGCACGGGCCCGGGGCGCCGTCTCCGGCTTCCTCACCGCCCGGCCCGGCCTGGTCCACCACATCCCCGGTGACGCCGAGAGCCGGGGCAGGGCCTGGCCGTCCCCCCGGACCTGGGAGATGGCCCTCAGACTGCTCGCCACCGGCTACGCGTCGGGCCTCGGCCGCGAGGCGCTGGCCGCCGCGCTCACCGGCGCGATCGGGGATGGCGCCGGCATCGAGCTGCTGTCCTACCTCGAACACCTCGACCTGCCCGACCCCGACCGGGTCCTCGCCGACCCGGACGCCTTCGCCCTGCCCGACCGCGGCGACCGGCAGCTCGCGTTCCTCATCGCGGTGGTCGCCGCCATCCAGGGCGACCTCACCCGGCCCCGCTGGGAGGCGGGCTGGGCGGTGCTGGCGAAGGCCGTGGACGCCGGGGTACCGGACGTGGCGGCCCGCGCCGCCACCGATCTCGCGATGATGCGGCACCTCGACTGGCCCGTCCCGCCGGGCATCGACGCGTTCCTGGACCTGCTGCAGATGTCCGGAGCGCTGCCCGGCGCCGGCCGGTGAGGCGCGCGGGGATGCCGGAGGAGTCCCGTGCCGCCCTCGACATGACCAAACTGCTCGCCGCCCGCTACCGGGCGGCGAGCGACCGGCCCTACCTGGCGACCGCGCTGTACGCGCTGACCATCGTCCCGAGCGGGGACGTGCCGACGATGGGCGTGGACCGCCACTGGCGCTGCTACGTGTCGCCCGCGTTCGTCGACGCGACCCCCGTCCCCGAACTCGCGGGCGTCTGGGTGCACGAGGCGGCCCACCTGCTGCGCGACCACCACGGCCGGGCCGACCGGCTCCCGGCCGCGACCCAGCGCGACCCGCACCGCGTCAATGTCGCGCAGGACTGCGAGATCAACGACGACCTGCTCGCCGACGGCCTGCGGCTGCCCGGCGGGCGTATGGAGCCGCGCCTCTTCGGCCTCCCCGAGGGCCAGTTGTTCGAGGCGTACGTCGACGCGCTGCCCGCGCACGTGCGCACCCCGGACTGCGGGTCGGGCGCCCACGGCCGGCCCGTGCCCTGGGAACTGTCCGACTCCGCCGGTCCCGCCCGGCTCGGCGAGGTCGAGGCGCAGGCCCTGCGCCGGGCGACCGCCGAGGCGATGCGCGCCCACCGGCGCAGCCGCGGCACCCTGCCCGCGGGCTGGCAGCGCTGGGCGGAGGAGATCCTGGAACCCACCGTGGACTGGCGGCGGGCGCTGACCGGCGCGGTCCGGGAGGCCGCCGCCTGGGCCTCCGGGGCGGTCGACTACACCTACCGCCGGCCTTCGCGCAGGACCCCGGCGCTGCGCGGCGTGGTCCTGCCCAGCCTGCGCCGCCCGCTGCCCCGGGTGGCCGTCGTCATCGACACCTCCGGTTCGATGGGGGAGGCCGAACTGGGCGCCGCCCTCGCGGAGGTGACGGGCGTCCTGCGCGAGGTGGGCATCCGCGGCAACCGCGTCAGCGTGCTCGCGTGCGACGCCGACGTGCACGCCGTCTCCCGGGTGACGGCGACCGAGCAGATCACGCTCGGCGGCGGGGGCGGCACCGACATGCGGGTCGGTATCGAGGCGTCGCTGGCGACACCGGACCGCCCGAGCATCGTCGTCGTGCTGACCGACGGACACACGCCCTGGCCCGACGAGCCCCCGCCCTGCCGCATCATCGCGGCCCTGATCGGCACGGACGCCCCCGAGCCACCGCACTGGGTGGAGACGGTACGCGTCCCGGGCTGACCCATGGCCGCGGCTCGGGTTCGAAAGACCCCGGGGCGACGTCGGCCGCCGGGTGCCGATGGCGGCGTTCCTGGGCGTGGCCGGGGCCCGTGACGGTCGTACCGGCACGGGCCCCGCAGCTGCGCTGTGGCGGTCAGGCCACCGTGCGGATCAGCTTCTTGTTGGTGAACTCCTCGATGCCGAGACGGCCGAGCTCCCGGCCGAAGCCGGAGCGCTTCACCCCGCCGAAGGGCAGCTCGGCACCTTCGGCTCCGACACCGTTCACGAAGACCATGCCCGCCTCGATGCGGTCGGCGACCCGCGCGGCCTGCTCGGGGTCGGTGGTGAAGACGTACGAACCGAGGCCGTACGGAGTGTCGTTGGCGATGCGTACCGCGTCGTCCTCGTCGGCGGCCGGGAAGACCATCGCGACCGGTCCGAACAGCTCCTGGCGGGCCGCCGCATGCTCCGTGGTCAGCCCGGTGAGCACACCCGCCGGGAAGAAGGCGCCCCGCCGCTCGCCGGAGCCGTGCAGGGTGGCACCCTGCGCCACGGCGTCACCGACCTGCCGGGCGAGGGTCTCGGCGGCGGCCGCCGAGGAGAGCGGCGCACCGGTGGCGGACTCGAGCAGCCGGGCCGTGAACTTCGCGACGAACGCGTCGTACAGGTCCGCCACGACCACGAACCGCTTGGCGGCGTTGCACGCCTGGCCGGTGTTGTCGAGACGGGCGGCCACCGCGGCCTCGACGACGGCGTCCAGGTCGTCCGTGGACAGCACCACGAACGGGTCCGAGCCGCCGAGCTCCAGGACGACCTTCTTCAGGTGCCGTCCGGCGATCTCGGCGACCGCGGCCCCGGCCCGCTCGGAGCCGGTGAGCGAGACGCCCTGCACCCGGGGGTCGGCGATCACGTCGGCGATCTGCTCGTTGGTGGCGTACACGTTGACGTACGCGCCCGCCGGGAAGCCCGCCTCGGTGAACAGCCGCTCCAGCAGCGCCGCCGTACCGGGACACTGCGGGGCGTGCTTGAGGACGATGGTGTTGCCGACGGCCAGGTTGGGGGCCGCGAACCGGGCGACCTGGTAGGCCGGGAAGTTCCACGGCATGATGCCGAGCAGCACGCCCACCGGACCGCGCCGTACGACCGCGGTGCCCGGGCCGGAGGTGACGGGGAGCGGCTCGTCGGCCAGGAACTCCTCGGCGTGGTCGGCGTAGTAGTGGTAGATGTCGACGCAGAAGCCGATCTCGCCCTCCGCCTCGGCGACCGGCTTGCCCATCTCCCGTACGATGCTCGCCGCCAGTTCGGCGCCGTGCTCGGCGTGCAGGTCGCCGAGGCGGCGCAGCAGCGCGGCGCGCTCGGCCACGGAGGCGGACCGGCCCCACGCGCCGGCGGCGTGGGCGGCGTCGACGGCCGCGGCGACCTCGGCGTCGGTGGCGGTCGGGTAGGTCTCGACGACCTCGCCGGTGGTCGGGTCGATGACGGCGTACATGGTGTCTCCAGATGCGGCGGGTATGTGCGGGGCGCTTATTGGGCACGCGACCAGTTGTCTATTGGTCGCCCACCCAATACCATCCACCGCATGACGTCAAGAGCCCCGGGCAAGCGCGTCCGCAAGGCACCCGCCGAGCGCCGTCACGAAATCGTCGCCACGGCGGCGCGGATCGGCCTCGTCGAGGGCCTGGAGTGCATCACTTTGCGCCGGGTCGCCGACGGGCTGGGCGTCAGGCCCGGACTCGTCGGCCACTACTTCCCGGCCGCCGACGAACTGGTGGCCGAGGCGTTCACCCACGCCACCATGGCGGAACTCGACGGCCTGCTCCCGCCGCGGCCGGACGCCCCCCTGGACACCTTCCGGAGGTTCTTCGGGCTCACGTCGAGCGCCGAGTTCCACGACGTCAGCAAGCTCTGGCTGAACGCACGGCACCTCTCGCGCTACCGTCCGGCGCTGCGCGAGCACGTCGTGAAGCAGGAGCTGCTGTGGTGCCGGCGCCTGGCGGAGCTCATCGCCGCGGGGGCGGCGGACGGGGTCTTCGCCTGCGCGGACCCCTGGGGCGCCGCCACCCGCGTGCTCGTCGCCATCGACGGCGCCAGCGCGTACGTCAACACCACCGCCGACCACCGCATGACGACCACCGCGGACCTGCCACGCACCGTCGCCGAGGCCGAACTCGGCCTGCCGCGGGGCGCGTTGCTCACCGGCTGAGGTCGGCACCCACGGGTGTCCCGTTCGTGGCCGACCGCCCACTGTGTGGCCGATCGGAACTGATGTACAAGTGGGGACTGTGCGGCATCCGGCCGGCCCGTGCCTGGGGAGGGCGCGGGGCCCTGCCGGACCGCGCTCGTGCCGACCGACCACTTCAGGGGGATCATGCGCATGCGTTCACGTGCCTGGCTGCTGGCGGGCGCGGGCCTGCTCGTCGCGGCCGCCGGACCGGCCTACGGGGCCGACACGCCGTCGGCCGCGCCGACGACGCCGTCCGTGCGGTACGCGGTACGGGACCTGGGCACCCTGGGCGGTACCCGCAGCGAGGCGACCGCCATCGACGGCGGCACGGTCGTCGGGAGCTCCCTGACGAGCGGCGACGCCGCCGAACACGCCTTCGCCTACGACCTGCGTCGGCACACCATGACCGACCTCGGCACGCTAGGGGACTCCAGCAGGGCGACCGGCGTCGCGGGAGAGCACGTCGTCGGGGAGTCGGACCTCTCCGCCGGCGGCCCGACCCATGGATTCGTCTACGACCTCCGCACCCGCCGACTCGCCGACATCGGCACGCTCGGCGGCAGCAGCACCCATGTCACCGGCCTCGACGGCGACACCGTGGTGGGGGAGTCGTCGCTCTCCGGGGACACGGTCACCCACGCCTTCGCGTACAGCCTGCGCACCCGGACCATGACCGATCTCGGCAGCCTCGCCGGCCCCTCGGGCACCAGTACCGCGGCGGCCGTCAGCGGTACGACCGTCGTGGGCAGCTCCTCCCTGCCGAACGCACCGGCCACCACCACGCACGGATTCGCGTACAGCCTGCGCACCGGGACGATGACCGATCTCGGAACTCTCGGCGGAAGCTCCAGCACGGCCAACGACGTCAGCGGCGCCATCGTGGTCGGCCAGTCCCGCACGGCCGGCAACAGCCTCTCCGGATACGCCTACGACCTGCGCACCGGGGTCCGCACCGACCTGGGGTTCCACTTCCTGATCGCGCAGCTGGTCAGCGGGAACACGGTCGTCGGCGGTGACGGCCTGCTCTCCAGCACGTACGACCTCACCACCCGTACGACCGCCACCGTCGGCTCCGGGCGCGGCGTCACCGAGACCAGGCAGATCAACGGGAGCTTCATGGCCGGTGACAACTTCGCCCCCAACTCCTTCGCCTTCGTCGCCCGCGCCGACACCGGCGCCTTCACCTGCCTCGCCTCCCTCGGTGGCCTCAACTCCGCCGCCGCACAGGTCGACCGGCGCGGTGTCGTGGCAGGCAGCGCGGCACTCCCGCCCACGGACCCGGTAGCGGTCAACGGTCCTTTCCACGCGGTCGTCTGGGCTCCACCCGGTTCACCTTGGACGCGGACCCGAACGCCGAACCCTTCGACGCGGCCATGAGCGGGGTCCGGGTCGGCAGCGTCCCCTCCGGGTCGGTTCCCGGCCGGACGCTCACCCAGTACCTCCGTCACGTCCCGGGCTGACCCGGCCTCGGGTCTTTCCGGGGTCGGCGCGGTGCGTTTCGGTAGGAAACGGATCATCAGGTGCGAAGGTGGCACAACGCACCGATCATGAAAGAGGCCGCCATGCCGCAGCCCGCCCGCTCCGCCCAGGCATCGGACACCGTGCAGGCCCTGGACGCGGTGATCCAGGACGTCGTCGCCCCGCTTGCCCAACAGGTCGACCGGGACGGTGCCTTCCCCCGGGAGGGGATCCGGGCCCTCGCTGCCGCGGGCGGACTGGGTCTGCTCAGCGCGTCGGAGTTCGGCGGGGCGGACGCGGACCTGCGGCAGGCGGCCGGGGTCGTCGAGCGGCTGGCCGGCGCCTGCGGGTCGACCGCCATGGTACTGCTGATGCACTACGCGGCCGTGTCCGCCATCGAGGCGCACGGCCCGGACACCGTGCGGCGGGCGGTCGCCGAAGGACGCCATCTGAGCACCCTGGCCTTCTCGGAGCAGGGCTCGCGCAGCAACTTCTGGGCCCCCGTGAGCACCGCCGTCCAGGACGACACCGAGGAGGTACTCCTGAACGCCCGTAAATCCTGGGTCACTTCGGCCGGCGAGGCGGACAGCTACGTGTGGTCGAGCCGGCCCCTTCGGGCCGCGGGCCCCATGACCCTGTGGCTGGTGCCGAGCGACAGCCCGGGCCTGGACGTGCACGGCGACTACGACGGGTTCGGGTTGCGCGGCAACGCCTCCAGCCCCGTCGGCGCCAAGGACGTGCGGATCCCCGTCACGGCCCGGCTGGCCGCGGACGGCGAGGGCCTGTCCACCGCCCTGGAACTGGTGCTGCCCCGCTTCCTCGTCCTGAGCGCCGCCTTCTGCCTCGGCGCCGGCGAGGCGCTCCTCGCGCTGGCCGCCGACCACCTGCGCACCACCCGACTCGAGCATCTGGGGCAGAGCCTGGCCGAGCAGCCGCACGCCCGCAGGGAGTACGCCCTGGCGCGACTGCGCGCCGACGCCGTCCGTGCCTTCCTGGACGACACCCTCGCCGCGCTCGACACCGGCCGTCGTGACGCGACGCTGCGGGTGCTCCAGGTCAAGGCGCTGGCGGCGGAGACCACCGCCGAGGTGGCGGACAGCGTCATGCGGCTGTGCGGAGGCAGCGCGTTCCGCCGCGAGTGGGGAGTGGAACGCCGCTTCCGGGATGCTCTGGCGGCCCGCGTGATGGCACCGACCACCGAGGCGCTGTACGACTTCTGCGGACGGGCCGGACTCGGCCTGCCCCTGTTCGAGGAGGCACGGTGAACCCGCTGGTCCTGGGGGCCGTCGCCTACGACCCCAAAGTGGTGACGATCTGGTCCGGCTTCCGGACCTGGCTGCGCCGGCAGCGACTCCCCTTCGACTTCGTGCTCTATTCCCACTACGAACGGCAGACCGAGGACCTGGTGCGCGGCCGCGTCGACATGGCCTGGCAGTCGCCGCTGGCCTGGCTGCGCACCCGGCGGCTGGCCCGGGCGGCGGGCGCCGACGTCCGGCCGCTCGTCATGCGCGACACCGACCAGGACCTCACCTCGGTGGTCGTGGTCAGGGCCGACGCACCCCTCGCCGCGGTCGCCGACCTCAAGGGCCGCACCATCGCGGTGGGCGCGCTCGACTCGCCCCAGGCCACCCTGATCCCCCTGCACCACCTGCGGGAACTGGGCATCGACACGGACACCGGCCTGCGCGTCGAACGCCACGACAGCGGTGTCGGACTGCACGGCGACCACATCGGCGGCGAACGGGACGCCGCCCGCACCCTGCTGGCCGGCCGGGCCGCGGCGGCCTGCATGATCGACGCCAACCACCTGGCCTTCACCCAGGACGGAACCCTGCCCCCGGACAGCACACGGGTACTCACCCGCACGGCCCCCTACGACCACTGCGTGCTCGCCGCCGGGCCCGCACTCGCCGCGGAGCGGGCCGACCGCCTCACCACCCTGCTGCTGTCGATGTCCTACGCCGATCCCCACGTGCGCCACCTGCTCGACCTGGAAGGTCTCACCCGCTGGGTCCCGGCTCGCCAAAGCGGCTTCGCACAACTGGAGGCCGCCGTCGACGCCACGGGCTTCTACGACCCGGACGGCGGGATCACGGCCACCGGCTACCAGCCGTGACCCACGGCGACCGGCAGCCCGGCACCGCGCTGCCGCTCGACCTCGCCGGACTCGGCTTCGACCAGGGAGCACACCTGCTGCTGAGCCGGGCGCTCGGCCGGGCGGCCCCCGGCCGGCCGGTCGCCGTGTCGGGCACGCATCCGGAACTGCTCTCCCATCTCGCGGTCTGGTGCCGTCGACAAGGCCACACGGTCACGGCGGCGCTCCCCGGGGAAGCCCCGGTCCGCGCCCATGTGCACCGGGGCACCGCGGTGCAGGCCCGCTGGGCCGGTGCCGAACGGGCCGGAGGCGCCGAGGCGGACGGTGTGGCCGAGCACGCCGCGGCACACTGGGGGCTGGCCGCGCGCGGCGCGCTCGTCGAGGCCGGCGGACCCGAGACGCACTTCGCCGTCGCCGACCGCGACATCGTCTGGACGGAGCTGGCACCACGCCTGTACCGCCAGGCGGCCGCCGCGCAGTGGGACCCGCACACCGCGATCCCGTGGGAGACGCCCTTCACCCTGCCCGACGACGTGGAGCGGGCCGTCGTACAGGTGATGACCTACCTGGTGGAGAACGAACAGGCCGCCCTGGTGATCCCCGGACGGCTGCTGACCCAGGTGCACCCGCACTTCCGGGAGGTGCTGCAACTGCTCGCCGTCCAGGCCGCCGACGAGGCCCGGCACGTGGAGGTCTTCACCCGGCGGGCGCTGCTCAAGGGCGGCCGGATGGGAACCTCCTCGGTGGGCGGCAGGGCCTCGCTGGCGACCCTGATGACAGAGCCGGACTTCTCCATCGCGTCCTTCCTGCTCTCCGTCCTCGGCGAAGGCAGCTTCCTCAACCTGCTGGCGTTCCTGGAGCGGCACGCCCCCGACCCCGTCACGCACCGCATCAGCGGGCTCGTCCGCCAGGACGAGGCGCGGCACGTCGCGTTCGGCCTCGGCCACCTCGAACACCGCAGCACCGTGGACCCCCGACTGCGCGGCAGGCTGCGGGCCGCCGTGGAACGCCGCCACGAGGCCCTGACGCACACCGCCGGCCTGAACGCGGAGGTGTTCGACGCCCTGGTGCTGCTCGCCGCCGGTTCCTGGACCCCGCAGGCGATCGAACGCGGCTGGCACGCGGTGCGGCGGTTGCGGTCCGACATGGACCAGAGGCGTCGCCACCGGCTGTCCCGGCTGGGCTTCCCCGACGACGAGGCGGCGGCCCTCTCCGCCCTGCACACTCGCAATTTCATGTGAACGGCCCCTGATCGCACCCTCGTTCAGGGTATCGGACAGGACCGGCCCGGTCGAAAATCCGTTGCCTCCTCATCACCGCCGGGGCGATCATCGGTGGATGGTCACGACTCCGCCCGACGGCCGCGCCGGAATCGATGCCGCCCTGGTGAAACGGCTGATCGCCGCGCAGTTCCCGCAATGGAGCGGCAGGCCCGTCACCCCGGTGGAGGTCGACGGCTGGGACAACCGCACCTTCCGCGTCGGCGAGGACATGACGGCGCGCCTGCCCACCGCCGCGGGCTACGTCCCCGCGGTCGCCAAGGAGAACGACTGGCTGCCCCGGCTGGCGCCGTCGTTGCCCGTCGCCGTCCCACCGGTCCTGGGGCTGGGCACCGCGGGCGAGGGGTATCCCTTCCCGTGGTCCGTTCGCGGCTGGCTGCACGGGGAGCGGGCCGACCGCGGGCACATCGACGACCTGTCGCGGTTCGCGGTCTCGGTGGCCGAGTTCATCCTCGCCCTCCAGCGCTGCGACGCCACGGGCGGTCCGCCGGCCGGGGAGCACAGCTGGTTCCGCGGGGCGTCGCCCGCCCACTACGACGACGAGACCCGCCGCTGCCTGGCCGCCCTGCGCGGCCGCGTCGACACGGACCGCGCCGCGGCCGTCTGGGAAGCCGCCCTCGCCGCCCGGTGGGACGGCACACCGGTGTGGTTCCACGGCGACATCGCGGCCGGCAACCTGCTGGTCGCGGACGGGGGACTGACAGCCGTCATCGACTTCGGCACGTCGGGCGTCGGCGACCCGGCCTGCGATCTGCTCATCGCGTGGGGGATGTTCCACGGCGAGAGCAGGGAGGCGTTCCGGCACGCGGTCGGCCAGGACGACGGCACCTGGGCCCGGGCCCGGGGCTGGGCGCTGTGGAAGTCCCTGCTGACCCTGACCGAGTGCATCGACACCGATCAGGAACCGGCCGCCACCAACCAGCGCATCATCACCGACGTCCTGACCGACCACGACCGCTTCGGTTAGGGCCCTTCTGATGGATCTCCGTGCGTCGAGCGTGCGTGCCGGGCGTCGCGACGCCGCGGAGATCCATCAGAAGG
>NZ_JBEYJU010000085.1:0-41092 GCF_040703965.1 Streptomyces sp. NPDC006655
GGCGCAGTACCAGCAGGTCCTCTCCGCCACCAGCAGCCTCACCCGGGACACCCTCTACAACATGGTCCGTGACCGCTGGTCGGCACCGCGTCAGGCCAGGGTGAGGACGACACCGTAGTCCGGGCCGTGCCGTTCGGCCTCGGCCAGCTCCCAGCCGGTGCCCTCGGCCAGCGCTTCGAGCTCCGGCAGCGAGGTGAACAGGTAGTCGAACCAGTCCGTCACCAGCAGTCGGTGCCGCAGCCGCAGCCGCATCTGGCCGCTCATCCGGCCCTGCCGCCGGTTCGCCGCGAGGTACTCGGCGTGCTGCGCCCCGTCGAGCAGGTAGGGGTCCATCCCGGTCCCGACGATCCGGGCCCCGGGCCGCGCCAGCCGGGCCAGCGCGCCGAGCAGCCGCGGGGCGCGCTCGCGGCTCTCCAGCAGGCCGAGGTTGCGGCCCAGCAGCAGGAAGGTGTCGAAGCGGGCACTCTCCGGCAGGTCGTCGACGGTGCCGAGGAACGTCTCCGCCAGTCCGCGGCGTCGGCACACGTCGAGCGCGTCGGCCGACACGTCGAGGCCCACGATCTCGCCGCCGCGGTCCTGGAAGGGAACCGCGAACCGGCCGGCCCCGACCCCGATGTCCAGGACCCGGCCGCGGAACCGGGAGAAGGCCCAGCGGTCCAGCGCGGGCCAGGCGTCCGGGCCCGCGAAGAAGCCCACCGCGTCGTAGCCGCTGATGTATCCGTCGTCGCGTTCACAGATCTCGAAATAGGCGTCCCGCGGCAGCCCCGCGGTGTGGCAGTCGAGCAGGAGCTGCCCCCACGCGTCTGCCGTGCGGGGCGTGAGCGGCTGGGCCACGGTCATCCGCGAAGTCCTTTCCGGGCGTGTGCCCTGTCCTGGTGGTCGGGTGCGGGACGGGGGTGCCGGCGGACCCGTTCCGCCGGCACCCCCGGGTCCGCTGTCAGGCGGCGGTGGCGGAGCGCAGGCTCAGCGGGCGCATGTCGGTCCAGACGCGCTCGATGTGGTCGAGGCAGTCCTCCTTCGGACCGCTGACGCCGACCGCGCGCCAGCCCTGCGGGATGTCCCGGTCGGCGGCCCAGACCGAGTACTGCTCCTCGTCGTTGACGACGACGAGCCACTGCTGGGAGCTCTGCTGCATGACGGTTCTCCGATCGTGTGGTGAAGCTGTTTCAGGGAGGTGGTTCGAACAGGTGGAGCGGTGGTGCGGGTGGTTGCTGTGGTGCGGGTAGTGGTCGCTGTGGTGCGGATGAGGCAAGGGTCAGACGGCGGCGGGCTGCGGCAGCAGGAGCTGCCGGAAGACCGCCAGGGCGCGGTCGACGTCGGCGTCGTCCACCCCCGCGTGGGTGACGGCCCGGATCCGGCCGCGACCCAGCTCGGCGAGGCGTACGCCCTCCTCCCAGGCCCGCTCCATGAACCGGGCCTGGGTCAGACCGGGGGCGTCGACCCGGAAGAAGACCATGTTGGTCTCGACCGGCTCCACCACCACCCCGGGCAGCGCGGCCAGCCCCTCGGCCAGCCGGCGCGCCGTGGCGTGGTCGTCGCCGAGCCGTAGCGTCATCTCCCGCAGCGCGACCAGCCCGGCCGCGGCCAGCACCCCGGCCTGCCGCATGCCGCCGCCGAGCATCTTGCGGATGCGCCGCACCGACCGGATGAACTCGGCACCGCCCGCGACCATCGAGCCGACCGGCGCGGACAGCCCCTTCGACAGGCAGAACTGCACCGAGTCCGCGTAACCGGCGATGACGCGCACCGGCACGCCGAGGACGAGCGCGGCGTTGAAGAGGCGGGCCCCGTCCAGGTGGACCGCCACCCCGCGGGAGCGGGCCAGCGCCCGGACCTCCGCCAGGTACTCCAGCGGCAGCACCCGCCCGCCGCAGCGGTTCTGCGGGTTCTCCACGCACAGCAGGGCGGGCAGCGCGAACTGCGGGTCCTCGGGGTCCTCCGGGAAGGCGGCCTCGATGTCGGCGAGCGCCATGGTGCCGTCGGCCCGGTTGGCCACCGGCTCGACGATCACCCCGCCGCAGTAGGAGGCGCCGCCGGCCTCGTAGACGTAGATGTCGGACTCGGCGCCCGCGAGGGCCTTGGTGCCGCGCGGGCAATGGGCCAGCAGGGCCGCCAGGTTGCCCATGGTGCCGCTGGGCATGAAGCAGGCGTCCTCCATGCCCAGCAGCCCGGCGGCCAGCTCCTCCAGTTCACGGACGGTGGGGTCCTCGCCGTAGACGTCGTCGCCGAGCGGCGCCCTGGTCATCTCCGCCAGCATGCGGGGCGTGGGCAGGGTGAACGTGTCGCTGCGCAGTTCGACGACGTGCGCCGGGGCGGCGCCGCGGTCAGTGTTCGTCATGGATGTCCTCCTCGGAATCGGGGCCGGCGGCCGCGGCGGTCCCCCGCGTCCTGCCGTGCACCAGGGCCATGGCGTCCCGCAGGCGCTCGTCGGCGTCGCGCCAGCGGGCGGTCTGCTTGGCCAACCGGGCGCGGTGGTCCTCCCAGCTCTGGATGAGCGGTTCGTGGCAGCGGCGGAACGAGGCCGGGCCGGGGCCGCCGCCGAACTCCGCCGCCCACCACACGCTCTCCGGCCGCAGGTCGGCGCAGTCGCCGGCCGGCAGGTGGCCGTTCGCCTCCAGGGCCGTGCCGAGCGAGCCGGCCCGCCCCTCCACGACGGCGAGCGCGGCCTCTCCGACCTGGTGGTGGGCCCGCCGGAACGGCACGCCCTGGCGCACCAGCCACTCCGCGGTCGCGGTCGCGTGGGTCAGCCCCGCCGTCGACCGGTCCGCCATGGCCCGGGGCACCGGCCGGGCCCCGTCGTAGGCCATCCGCAGGATCTTCACCGCGTCGATCGTCGCGTCCAGCGCCGGCATCACATGGGTCATCGCCTCGGTGCCGACCGCGATGGAATTGGTGAACGGAGTACCCCGCATCGCGCTCACCGCGGCCGTCAGCCCGCCGAGGGCGGCGGCCGACTTGCCCTGCACGTGCTCCAGCACGAACGCGTTGCGCTTCTGCGGCATCATCGAACTCGACCCGACCAGCCCGTCGGGGATCGTCACCAGCCCGAACTCCGCGCTCGACCACATCAGCAGGTCGAGGGCGGCCCGGTCGAGGGTGACGCCGAGGACCACGGCCGTCGACAGCAGCCGCAGCGCGGTGTCCCGGCTGGCGATGGCATCCACCGAGTTGCGCACCGCCTCGCCGAAACCGAGGAGTTCGGCCGTGCGCCCCGGGTTGATCGGCACGGTCGTCCCGCCGATCGACCCGGCGCCCAGCGGGCACCGCTCCAGCAGCTCGCCGGCCTGGGCCAGGGCCCGGGCGTCCCGCTCGAAGGCCTGCGCCAGCCCGAGGAGGTAGTGGCCGTAGGTGATCGGCACGGCCGCCTGGAAGTGGGTGTAGGCGGGCATCAGCACCTCGCGGTGCTCGTGGGCGCGTTCCAGCAGCACCCGGCCCAGCTCGGCCAGCTCCTCCGACAGCCGCCGGTACGGTTCGCGCAGGGCCAGCTGGAGGCAGGTGACGCCGAGGTCGTTGCGGGAACGGCCGGTCTGCAGGACACCGCCGGTCTCGTCGCCGAGGGTCTCGATCAGGTGGGACTCGTAGGCCAGGTAGAGGCCGCGCGGGGCGGGCACGGTCTCCAGGGCCCGGTAGTCCTGCTCGCGCAGTGCGGTGATGGCCGCGAGCAGGGTGGAGGCGGTCTCGGCGCCGACGATGCGGCGCTCGGCGAGCATCACGACGTGGGCGAGGTCGACGTGGGTGATCCGGTCGAGCTCGGTCTTCCAGGCGGGCCGCGGTGGGTCCCGCCGCTCCAGGAGCATGCGGCGGATCTCGGGCGACGCGGCGCTGCGCAGGCGGCCGGAGTCCGTCATGCCGGCACCTCCTGACGGGCCGCCAGGGACGGGGTGATGCGGCCCACGCCCTCCTCGGCGGCCGCGGCCGCCTCGGCGGCGGTCGCGCCCCGGGCCAGCACGTGTCCGATCCGGTCGCGGAAGTCGCCGCCCACGGTGATCTCCGCGCCCGGCTCCCGGTAGGTCTCCACGTCGACCACACCGGGAACGGCGCAGGCCCGTGCCACCCCGTCGACGCCGCGCAGCCGGCCGCTCTCGGCCGGGACCACGAACCGGATCGCCGCGCCCTGGGCCGCGGTCACGGCCACCGGGGACGGAAGTCCGGCGAACGCGGCGACCGTGCCCAGGATCAGGTCGGCGCCGGTCGCCTCCCGTACCAGCCGGGGGATCCAGCCGCCCGCCAGCCGCGGGTTGACCTCGATCAGGACCGGACCCGCCGGGCCGAGCCGCAGCTCCACGTGGGCCGGGCCGAGGGCGATGCCGAGCGCCCGTACGGCCGCCTCGGCCGCCTCGGTGATCGCCTCCCGCGCGGCCGGGGCCAGGGCGGCGGGGAAGTCGTGCCCGGTCTCGACGAACAGGGGCGGTGCGCCGAGGTGCTTGGCGGTGATCCCGGCCACGGTGCCGTCGAGGACCTCGGCCGAGTACTCCGGGCCGCTCACGAACTCCTCGACCGTGACCCGGCGCGGCACCGGCCGGCCGCGCTCGTCGGACCCGCGGGACAGCAGGGCGCGGGCGTGCCCGGCCGCCTGCTGCGGGTCCGCGCACAGCCGCACGCCGAGGCTGCCGCTGCCGGTGACCGGCTTGACGACCACCGGGTAGCCGGTCCCCGCCGCCGCGGCCAGGACCTCCTCGACCGTGCCGGCCACCGTGTACCGCGGCACCCGCACTCCGGCCGCGGCGAGCCGGGCCCGCTGCGTGCCCTTGTCGCGGACCGCGGCCAGGTCGGCGGGGGAGTTGGCCGGCAGGCCGAGCGCGACGGCCGCAGCCGCGGCGGTCTCCACGTAGTAGTCGGAGCTGGTGGCGACGCCCACGACGCGCCGCCCGACGGCCGGCCGGCGGCAGGCGTCGACCACCGCCGGCACGCTGTCGGTGTCGGTGCGGACCACCTCGGCGCCGCCGACCGACGCGTACCGGGACGGGTCGGCGGCCAGCAGCACCGGGTGCAGGCCGAGCGCGCGGGCCGCCGCGGGGAACAGCCGGCCCGTACCGGTGGTGTTGCTCTCGACGAGGACGAACACGTCCCGGGTCATACGGTCGCTCCTTCCGCGAGAGCGACGACCTCGTCGCGGGTGCGTCGCTGCCAGGCGTACCGGGACCAGCTGCCGGCGGCCTGGACGGGATGGTCCAGGGTGCGCGGCGCCGGGGGCGGCGGGGTCAGGAAGCCGTTGCGGCGCAGCCAGGCGTCGTTGTGCACGGTGTTGGTGTAGCGGTGACCCTCGTCCGGGAAGAGCGCCATCACCCGCAGTTCCGGGTGCTGTTCGGCGTACCAGCTCGCCACGTGGTGCGCGGCGCCGCTGGTCGGCCCCATGTAGAGGGCGTGCTCCGCGTGCAGCCGCCGGGTCGCGGTGAACGCGGTCCCCGCGTCCAGCCAGTGGACCTCGTCGAACAGCGTGTGCTCCAGGACCGGCGGCACCAGGCCGTTGCCGAGACCGCGCAGCTGCCGGGGCCCGGCGGGGGCGCCGAACAGCACGCTGCCCGGGGTGTCCACGCCGATCAGCTTCAGCTGCGGGTTCAGCGCCCGCAGGAACGAGCCGATCCCGGACGACGAACCGCCCGAACCGACCGGGCAGACCAGCGCGTCGAACGTGCCCATGCTCTCCAGCAGGAGTTCGGCGACCGCGCCGTACGACACCGGGTTCAGCGGATTGTCGTACTGGCCGGGGGTGTAGTAGGAGCCGAGCCGGGCCTGGATGCGGGCCACCCGGTCCAGGCGGGCCTGCTGCACCCCGCGGGTGCGCAGTTCGGGACCCGAGACGATGCTCACCCGGGCGCCGAGCGCCTCCAGCCGGCGGCGCAGCGGCGGTTCGATCGCCGGGTCCCCGACGAGGACCAGCGGAATGCCCTTGAGCCGGCACACCATCGCCAGCCCGAGCCCGAAGGTGCCGGACGTGGTCTCCACGACCGTGGTGCCCTCGTCGAGCTCGCCGGTCTCGATGGCACTGGTGAGGATGAACTGGGCGGGCAGCAGCTTCATCAGATGGAAGGCGGCCCCGTACACGTTGGGCCCGATCTGGATGACCTTGGGCAGGACGTGGCCGTCGACCACGCTCCTGAAGGCCCTACGACTGGTGTGCGTACGGGACATGAGTCTCGCTCCCGGCTGTGTAGCGCCAATGGTCGGTGATGCGCAGTTCCGCGAGCCGGCGGGCGGCCAGCGCGGTGCGCTGCTCCAGTCCCGGCCGCTGGGGTGCGAAGAGGAGGCCGGCGACCGTGCCGCTGTGGGCCACCTGCACGCCCAGCGCCTCGGTCTCCTCGGCGATCTCCAGCAACCGGTCGAAGCGGGGCACCGGCAGGAACCGCTGGTTGATCCGCGCGCTCGCGGTGGAGATCCGGCCGAGTTCCCGGTGGTCACCCCGGGCCACGGCCCGGCGCATGAGGCCGCGCAGCGCGCGGAAGCACTCGATCTCCCAGGCGTTGTACCGCGCCCGCGGCAGCGCCAGGGTGTCCACCTCCTGCTCCGTCGTGGCGAAGCCCACCACCGCGAGCGGTGGCACCGGCCGGTGGAAGTCCTCGATGACCGCGCCCTCGCGGTGCGCGAACAGCAGCATCCGGTCGAAGTAGATCAGGGGATCGGTGGCCGCCTCGGCGGCCACCGCGATCCGGGCGATCCGCTCCGGCGCGAGGTTGCGGCCGACCGCGGCCAGCACCGCCAGGATCGCCGCGGTCACGTCGCTGGTCGACGAGCCGAGGCCGCGGCCGACCGCGACGTCGCCCCGCAGCTCCAGCTCTCCGCCGTAGGCGCCCATGCCGAGCACCTCCAGGGTGGTGCGGGCGGCGGCGAGGGCCTTCGTCTTCCACGACGGGGTGACCGTCAGCTCCGGCTCCCAACGGCTCAGCCGCACCGTCGCGTTGCTGGCGAACAGCGGGCAGGGCAGCGTCACCAGGCCGCGGCGGAGCCTGCCGTCGTCCTCGAACACCCCCTGGAGCAGTTCACCGTGGTGGCTGGGGGCGGTTCCGGTGCCCATGAGCACGCCGTGCTCCAGGTGCGGGGGCTCCAGCCCCCTCTGTGCCTGGCCGTGCGTGTCCTGTGCGGACAGCACGCCCTGGCTCTGCACGCCGATCTTCACCTACGCCTCCTCGGACGTTCGGGTAATGGAGGTCACGCGCTCAGCCGCGCGGGCGGCGGGGACCGGGAAACCGGCGGGGCGGCCGGCGGTCTGGTGCGGGCCGACGATCTCGGCGATCCGCGCGGCCAGTTCGGCGACGTGCGGAGGGTGCACCATGTCGTGGTGGTTGCCCGGCACCGGGACGGTGCGGACCAGGCCGCGGGTCAGCGCCTGCCAGGCCGCCGGGTCGACGTCGGGGCTCTTGAGGGTCGGGTGGGACTCGGAGACGGTGAGCAGGTGGACGTCTGCGTGGACGACCGCGCCGGGCCGGTAGCGGCCGGCGGCCTCCCCGTTGGCGCGGGCGACCTCGACCATGCGGCGCACGGCCGTCGACTCGATCCGGTCGGGCAGCCGGCCGTTCTGGTGCGACTGGCGGACCAGGGCGGCGATGAGCGCGTTGTCGTCGAGGTCGTCCATCTCGTCGGACGACAGCCCGGCGTCGGCCCCGAACCGGGACAGCACGTCCTCGTCGCCGACGAGGTCCGCCGAGCCCGGCACCGGCGAGTCCAGCAGCACCAGCGCGCCGACCTCGCGGCCCGCCCGCTCCAGCCGCACCGCCATCTCGAACGCCACCACCCCGCCGAACGACCAGCCGCCCAGCAGCACCGGCCCCTCGGGGGCCCGCTCCGCCATCTCGGCGAGATAGCGCTCGGCGATCTCCTCGACGGTGCGCAGCGGCGCCGCGTCCGTGTTGTAGCCGACCGCCTCGACGCCGTACAGGTCGACCGCGCCCTCCAGCTCCCGCGCCAGGCCCATGTAGGAGCTGACGCCGCCGCCGTGCGGATGGACCAGGAACAGCGGCGAGCGGGTGGCGGGCGAGGCCGTCGACAGCGGGACCAGCAGCCGCTCGGAGACCGCGGACAGCCCGGGGAGCGCGCCGCACAGCGCCTCGATGGTGGGCGACCGGAAGAAGGTGCTGAGCGGCACGCTCACACCGAGTTCCCGCCGTACCGCCTCGACCAGTTCGAAGGCGCTGAGCGAGTTGCCGCCGGCGGCGAAGAAGTCGTCCCGCACGCCCACCGGGGACCGGCCGAGGACCCGCTCGCAGATCGAGGTGACCCGCAGCTCCAGCGAGTCGCGGGGCGCGACCGGCTCGGCGCCCGCCTCGGCGGCCGGTTCGGGCAGCTGCTTGCGGTCCACCTTGCCGTTCGGCGTCAGCGGCATCCGCTCCAGGCCGACCAGCACGGCCGGGACCATGTACTGCGGCAGGTGCTCCCGCAGGTGGGCGCGGAGTCCGGGCTCGTCGGGCTCGTCCCGCCAGGAGACGTAGCCGACGATCCGCCGGGCCATGTCCTCGCCCGCCGTGATCACCGCGGCCCGTTCCACCGAGGGGTACCGCTGGAGGACCGACTCGATCTCGCCGAGTTCGATGCGGTGGCCGCGGATCTTGACCTGGGTGTCCTCGCGGCCGATGTACTCCAGCCTGCCGTCGGGCCGCCTGCGGGCCAGGTCACCGGTGCGGTAGAGCCGGCCGCCGGCCCCGAACGGGTCCGGCACGAACCGCTCCGCCGTGAGGGCGGGCCGCCCGGCGTAGCCGCGGGTGACGCCCGCGCCGCCGATGACCAGTTCGCCGACGGCGCCGATCGGCACCAGCCGCATCCGGTCGTCCACCACGTGCACCGTGGTGTTGGCGATCGGCAGACCGATCGACACCGGCTCCCCGGGCCCCGGGGGCGCGATCAGCTGCACGGTCGAGTAGACGCTGGTCTCGGTGGGGCCGTACACGTTCCACAGCCTCGACACCCGCGGCGCCAACTCCTGGGCGAGCTGCGCCGAGAGCGCCTCGCCGCCGGAGACCGCCTGGAGGTCGCCGCCCTGCCAGCCGCTGAGCAGCAGCAGGTGCCAGGTGGCCGGCGTCGCCGCCATGACCGTCGTCCCCGACTCCGCCACGATCCGGGCCAGGGCCGCGCCGTCCGCGGACGTCTCCCGGTCCACCAGCACCACCCGGGCGCCGTGGACGAGCGGCACGAACAGCTCCAGCACCGACGCGTCGAACGCCACCGTGGTCACCGCGCACAGCACGTCGTCACCGGACAGGCCGAGGGTGGCGCCGATGTCCGCGACGAAGTTCACCAGACCGCGGTGCGGGACCATCACGCCCTTGGGGCGGCCGGTCGAACCGGAGGTGTAGATCACGTACGCCAGGTCGTCCGGGCCGAGCGGCGCCGCCGGCCCGCTCTCCGCGGGCACCCGCGGGGCCCCGCCCACGTCGACGAGCCGCACGTCCGGGGCCGGGTCCAGCCGGGCCACCAGCTCCGGGCGGCCCAGCAGCAGCCGGGCCCCGCTGTCGGCCAGCACGTACGCCAGCCGCTCCGGCGGATAGTCGGACTCCAGGGGCAGATAGGCCGCGCCGGACTTGAGCACCGCCAGCAGCGCCACCAGCAGGTCCGGGGACCGCTCGACCAGCACGCCCACCGGGGCGTCCTGGCCGGCGCCCTCCGCGCGCAGCACGGCGGCCAGCGCCGAGGCCCGCCGCACCAGTTCGGCGTAGGTGAGCCGCTCGCCGCCGGGTCCCTCCACGGCGACCGCGTCCGGGGTCCGGGCGGCCTGCCGGTCCACCAGGTCCGGCACGAGCAGCGGCGACTCGGGGCCGGCGGTGTCGTTCCAGTCCGAGAGCAGCAGCCGCTCCTCCTCGGGCGCCAGCAGATCGAGGTCGCCGATCCGGGTCTCGGGCCGCCGCACCGCGTGCGCCAGGATCCGCCGGTAGTGCTCGGCGAACCGGGCGACGGTGTCGGCCTCGAACAGCTCGGTCGCGTAGGAGATCAGCACCTCCATGCGCCGGCCCCGGGTCACCACGGTCACGTCCAGGTCGAAGCGGGCGGTGTCCGTCTCGACCGGCAGCGACCTGGCCGACACCCGGGGCAGCCGCAGCTGCGAGGTCTGCTCCTCGACCAGGTTGAACAGCAGCTGGAACAGCGGGTTGCGGCTCAGGTCGCGCTCCGGCCGCAGTTCGTCCACCAGCACGTCGAACGGCACGCCCTGGTGCTCGTACGCCTCCAGGGTGGTGGCCCGGACCCGGGACAGCAGCTCGGCGAAGGTCGGGTTGCCGTCCAGGTCGGTGCGGAGCAGCACCGTGTTGACGAAGAACCCGATCAGGCCCTCGGTCTCCTGGAGCGTACGGCCGGACATCGGCACGCCCACGGTCACGTCCCGGCTGCCGGAGTGCCGCGACACCAGCGCGGCGAACGCCGCGAACAGCACCATGAACGGCGACACGTGGTACTTCTGGGCGAGTTCCCGCACCCCGTCGGCGACGGCCGGGTCGATCACGTGCGAGACCCGGGCGCCCGCGCCGCCGCGCACCGCGGGCCGGGGCCGGTCGCCGCGCAGTTCGGTCGGGGTCGCCCCGGCCATGGTCCGCTTCCAGAACTCGACCTCGGCGGCCGCCTCGGGCGTCTCCAGCTGCCGGGCCGCCAGGTCCGCGTAGTCCTCGTACTGGATCGGCAGCTCGGGCAGCTCCGGACGGCCGCCCGCGGTGAACGCCGCGTAGGCCTGGGAGAGTTCCTGCCAGAGGATCTGCATGGACGCCGCGTCCACGGCGATGTGGTGCACGACCACCGTGAACAGATAGCGCTGGTCGGGGAGTTCGGTCAGCCGGGCGCGCAGCCAGGGGCCGTTTGCGAGGTCGAACCGGCCGCTGATGTCCGCGTCCCGCATCCGGTACGCCTCCTCGTACGCCGGGCCGACCGCCAGATAGCGCAGGTCGGTGCGCTGGAGCCGTACCGCCGACGCCGGTCCCACCCGCAGCCGCGGTCCGCCGACGGCGTCCTCCACCACCCGGGAGCGCAGGATGGTGTGCCGCTCCACGACCAGCCGCAGGGCGGCGGCCAGGGCGTCCACGTCGAGCAGCCCGGCCAGTTCGAAGACCTGCGCCATGTTGTACTCGACGAGTTCCGGACGGAGGTGCTCCAGGAGCCACACCCGTCGTTGCGCCGCCGACAGCGGCGCGTCCACGGCGGGACCGGAGCCGGTCCCGCGCCGCGCGGTCTCCACCGCGCGTTCCACGATCGGACTTGTCGTCATCGGGATGTCCTCCCGTCGGCGGTACCGGACGCGGGCAGCAGGTGTCCGACCGCTTCCGCCATGGTGCGGATGGTGGGGTTGTCGAAGATCAGCGCGAGTGGGATGTCGGGGGACAGAGCGGTCCGCAGCCGGGAGACGATCCGGGTGGCGAGCAGCGAATGCCCGCCCAGGGCGAAGAAGTTGGCGTCAACGTCCAGCTCCGGCCGGCCCAGCACCTCCGACCAGATCCCCGCGACCAGTTCCTCGGCCGCCCCACTCGCCCGGGTGGCCGTCTCCTCGGCGGCGGCCTTCGGTTCGGGCAGCGCCCGGTGGTCGGTCTTGCCGTTGGCGTTGACGGGGATGCGGTCGAGCACGGTGATGCTGGAGGGGATCATGTAGAGGGGCAGCAGGTCGCTGAGGTGGGTGGTGAGCCCGGCGAGCAGTTCGTCCTCGGGGCCGGTGTGTTCGGCGGTGATGTAGGCGGCGAGGCGCTGGTCGCCGGGGACGGGTTCCCATGTGCTGACGACGGCGTCGCGGACGCCGGGGTGGCGGCGCAGGGTGTGTTCGATCTCGGCGGGTTCGATGCGGATGCCGCGGATCTTGACCTGGCTGTCCACGCGCCCCAGGAAGACCAGGGAGCCGTCGGCGCGCCGGATGCCCCGGTCACCCGTGCGGTACAGCCGGGTGCCGGGCACCCGGGGGTGCGGCAGGAAGGCCGCGGCGGTCTTGCGGGCGTCACCCAGGTAGCCGCGGGCCAGGCCCACGCCGGCCAGGTACAGCTCCCCGGGGATGCCGTCCGGGACGGGGTCGAGGTGCTCGTCCAGCAGCAGCACCTCGTTGTTGGCGATGGCACGCCCCAGCGGGACGTCCGCGTCGTGGTCGTCGGTGGTGCAGGTGTGGCTGGTGGAGTCGATGGAGACTTCGGTGGCGCCCCATTGGTTGTGGAGGCGGGCGGGGGTGTGGGCGAGTCGGTCGTGGAATGTGGCGACGAGGTCGGGGCGGAGGGCTTCGCCGCTGGAGATGACGTGGCGGAGGTGGGTGAGGGGTTGTCGGGTGGGGGTGAGCTCGTCGAGGAAGAGGGTGAGCATGGAGGGGACGAAGTGGAGGGCGGCGATGTGGTGGTCGCTGGTCCAGTCGGCGATAGCGCGGGGGTCGCGGTGGAGGCCGGGGGGGAGCATGACGACGGTGGCGCCGGCGATGAGGGGCCAGAAGATCTCGACGGCGGAGTCGTCGAAGCTGAGGACGGTTTTGTGCAGGACGGTGTCGCCGGGGGTGAGGGGGTACTGGGCCTGCATCCATTGCATGCGGTTGGTCCAGCCGGCGTGGGTGGAGGCGACGCCCTTGGGCGTGCCGGTCGACCCGGAGGTGTAGTACACCGAGATCAGGTTGTCCCCGGTGACCCCGCTGCCGGGGGCGGCCGGGGACGACCCGGTGAGCGTTCCCGGCCCGCAGTCCAGCACCGCGCACCCGGCACCGGCCCCGTCGCGGGCCCCGGTGAGCAGGGCTGCCCGCTCGGCGTCCGCGCAGGCCACCGGGGCGCCCGCGTCGGTGAGCACCTGGACGGCGCGGCCGAGGGGCAGGTCCGGGTCGAGCGGGACGAAGGCCCCGCCCGCCTTGAGGATGGCCAGGAGGGTGACGGCCATCTCGGCGGAGCGGTCCATCCAGAGGCCGACGGGGGTGTCGGCGACGACTCCGGCCTCGCGGAGCCGGGCGGCCAGGTGGTTGGCGCGGCCGGTGAGTTCGGCGTAGGAGAGGGTGTTCTCGGAGTCGGTGACCGCCGGCGCGTGCGGGGTCGCCGCCGCCACCGCGTCCACCAGATCCGTCAGCAGACCCTCCGGGAACACCGTGGCCTCGCCCAGCCCCGTGGCGAGCAGCCGCTCGCGTTCGGCCGCGTCGACCATGCCGACACCGGAGACCGGACGGCCCGGCTCGGCCAGCGCGTTGCGCAGGAACGTGACGAAGTGCCGCATCAGCCGGCTGATCGTGGCCGGCTCGAACAGGTCCGATTCGTAGTAGGCGATCCCGGAGAACGCGTCGCCGGAGCGCGTGAGGGCCACGCTCAGGTCGAACCGCGACTTGCCGTCGACCAGTTCCACCCGCTCGGTCGCCAGACCGGGCAGGACCAGGTCGTCGGTCTCCTCGTCGCCCAGCGCGAACAGCACCTGGAACAGCGGGTTGCGGCTCGGGTCCCGCTCCGGCTGGAGCTCCTCCAGCAGGGCTTCGAAGGGGAGTTCCTGATGCTCGTAGGAGGAGAGGGTGTTCGCCCGGGTGCGGGCCAGCAGCTCCTCGAACGACGGGTCGTCGGCCAGCTCGGTGCGGATCAGCAGCGTGTTGACGAAGTAGCCGATCAACTCGTCGAGTTCGGGACGCACCCGGCCGGCGATCGGCGTGCCCAGGGTGACGTCCCGGGTCGCCGAGTGCCGGGCGAGGACCACGCTGAACGCGGCCGTCAGCGTCATGAACGCGGTCGCGTTGTGCTCCCGTGAGAAGCGGTTGACCGCCGCCCCCAGCTCGCCGTCCACGGTGAACGAGAACTGGGCGCCGTTCCCGGTGCGCACGGCCGGCCGGGGCCGGTCCGTCGGCAGTTCGTCGGTGCTCGCGCCGGCCAGCCGCTGCCGCCAGAACTCCAGCTGGTGCCCCAGCCGCTCCGGCGTCTGGTGGTCCCGGCTCCACGCCGCGTAGTCCCCGTACTGGAGGGGCAGAGGCGGCAGTTCCGGCTCGCGGCCGGCCGCCAGGGCCGTGTAGGCCCGGGACAGCTCCGACCACAGCACCCGCATCGACGTGCCGTCGATCGCGATGTGGTGGACCACCAGCACCAGCAGCGCGTCGTCCTCGGCCAGCCGCACCACCGCGACCCGGAAGACGGGGCCGGTGGCCAGCGAGAACGGCTCGCGCATCAGCGAACGGGCGAACTCCACGCCCGCCGCGTACCGTTCACCGGCGCTGTCCCCGACGACGTCGTGGACCTGCACCGGGACCGGCGCGGCCGGCAGCACCCGGGGGACGGGGGCACCGTCCCGCTCGTCGAAGACCGTTCGCAGCACCTCGTGCCGGCCGGCCACCACCGTGAAGCTCCGGGCCAGCACCTCGGTGTCGAGCGCGCCCCGGACCCGGATCACGGTGGACGTGTTGTAACCCGGCATCATCTGCTCCAGAAGCCACATCCGCTCCTGCGAGTACGACGCCACCCGCGCGTCCGGTCCGGCCACCGGAATGGCCGTCGCCGCCGCGTCGGCGCGCCGGGCGGCACGGGCGCCCTGGAGCAGCGACCTGACCTGCGCGCGCCGCGCCTCCCGCGGGTCCGCCTGGGGTGTCCTGCTCGTGGTCATGAGCGGGTCCTCTCGGCAGTCGCGTCCCCGGCCTGGTCCGTCTCCGGGTCACCGACCGCGTCCAGCAGCAGGTTCTCCAGGGCGGTGGCCATGGTGTGGATCGTCGGGTTGTCGAAGATCAGCGCCAGCGGGACGTCCACGGACAGCACCGAACGCAGCCGGGAGACGATCCTCGTGGCGAGCAGCGAATGCCCGCCCAGGGCGAAGAAGTTGGCGTGGATGTCCAGGTCGGTGCGGTCCAGCACCTCCGACCAGATGCCGTCGATGAGCTGCTCGGCCTCGGTGGCCGGCCGCACCGCGACCGCGTCCGCCTCGAAGCGCGGCCGGGGCAGCGCCCGGTAGTCCGTCTTGCCGTTGGCGTTGACGGGGATGCGGTCCAGCACGGTGATGCTGGAGGGGATCATGTAGAGGGGCAGCAGATCGCTGAGGTGCGTGGTGAGCCCGGCCGGCAGCTCGTCCTCGGGACCGGCGTGCTCGACGGTGATGTAGGCGGCGAGGCGCTGGTCGCCGGGGACGGGTTCCCATTTGGTGACGACGGCGTCGTTGACGCCGGGGTGGCGGCGCAGGGTGTGCTCGATCTCGGCGGGTTCGATGCGGATGCCGCGGATCTTGACCTGGCTGTCCACGCGCCCGAGGAACGACAGCCTGCCGTCCGGTCGCCGCACGCCCCGGTCGCCGGTACGGTACAGCCGCTCGCCGTCCGCGTACGGGTGCGGGACGAAGGCCGCGGCCGTCTTGCGGGCGTCGCCGAGGTAGCCGCGGGCCAGGCCCACGCCGCCCAGGTACAGCTCCCCGGGGACACCGTCGGGCACCGGGTTGAGGTGCTCGTCCAGGATCACCACCTGGTTGTTGGCGATCGCCTCGCCGAGGGACACGTCACCGGCCCACTCGTCCTCCGGGACACAGGTGTGGCTGGTGGAGTCGATGGAGACCTCGGTGGCGCCCCATTGGTTGTGGAGGCGGGCGGGGGTGTGGGCGAGTCGGTCGTGGAACTTGGCGACGAGGTCGGGGCGGAGGGCTTCGCCGCTGGAGATGACGTGGCGGAGGTGGGTGAGGGGTTGTCGGGTGGGGGTGAGCTCGTCGAGGAAGAGGGTGAGCATGGAGGGGACGAAGTGGAGGGCGGCGATGTGGTGGTCGCTGGTCCAGTCGGCGATGGCGCGGGGGTCGCGGTGCAGGCCCGGGGGGAGCATGACGACGGTGGCGCCGGCGATGAGGGGCCAGAAGATCTCGACGGCGGAGTCGTCGAAGCTGAGGACGGTTTTGTGCAGGACGGTGTCGCCGGGGGTGAGGGGGTAGTGGGCCTGCATCCACTGCATGCGGTTGGTCCAGCCGGCGTGGGTGGAGGCGACGCCCTTGGGTGTGCCGGTCGACCCGGAGGTGTAGTACACCGAGATCAGGTTGTCCCCGGTGACACCGTTGTCCACCGCCGTGGGCGAGGAGCCGGTGAGCGTTCCCGGCCCGCAGGCCAGCACCGTGAGCGCCCCGGCCGCACCGGCCGCCAGCGACTCGGCGCGCTGCCCGTCCACACAGATCAGCGGGGCGCCCGCGTCCGTCAGCAGGGTCACCACCCGGCCCACCGGCAGGTCCGGGTCGAGCGGCAGGAACGCGCCGCCCGCCTTGAGGATGGCCAGGAGGGTGACGGCCATCTCGGCGGAGCGGTCCATCCAGAGGCCGACGGGGGTGTCGGCGACGACTCCGGCCTCGCGGAGCCGGGCGGCCAGGTGGTTGGCGCGGCCGGTGAGTTCGGCGTAGGAGAGGGTGCTGTCGGAGTCGGTGACCGCCGGCGCGTGCGGGGTCGCCGCCGCCACCGCGTCCACCAGATCCGTCAGCAGACCGCCGGGGTACTCGACGCGTTCGCCCAGCCCGCCGCCGAGCGGCGGCAGTTCGCGTTCCGCGGCGCCGGACTCCAGCCCGATGCGGTCCATCGGCCGCTCCGGGTCGGCGACCGCCGACCGCAGCAGGGTGATGTAGTGGTCCACCATCCGTCGGATGGTGTCCTCGTCGAACAGCGACGAGGCGTACTCCCAGATCAGGGTGATCCGGTCGCGGTCCGGGTGGTCCTCACGGCCGGCCCGCTGCTGGGCCCGCGGCACCACCACGATGTTCATGTCCATCTTGGACGAGCCGTTGTGCCGCTCCAGGACGGTGCCCCGCACACCCCCGAACTCCAGGTCCGGGACGATGGCGTTGTGGAAGCTGAACATCACCTGGAACAGCGGGTTGATGGACGGCACCCGCGGCGGGGCCACGGCCTCCACCAGCCGGTCCAGCGGCACGTCCTGCCAGTCCGAGGTCTCCATCAGCACGTCGTTGACGCGGCGTCGCAGGACCTCGAAGCCCGGGGAGCCCGAGGTGTCCAGCCGCAGCGGCAGGGTGTTCACCACCATGCCCAGCATGCGTTCGGTCTCCGCGAGCCTGCGGTTCGCGACACCTGAGCCGACCACCAGGTCGCTCTGGCCCGAGTAGCGGCTCAGCAGGGCCGCGAAGCCCGACAGCATCGAGGCGTACAGCGTCACCCCGGAGCGCTCGCTGGACTCCCGCAGCGCACGGCTGAGTTCGGCCGGCAGCTCGATCCGCAGGGCCGCGCCGTGGAAGGACGGGACGCGGGGCCGCGGCCGGTCCGTCGGCAGATCCAGGACGAGCGGGGCGTCCTCCAAGTGCTTCTTCCAGTACTCCAGGTGACGGTCCAGCACGTCGTCGCGCATCCAGGAGCGCTGCCAGGCGGCGAAGTCGGCGTACTGGATGGGCGGTTCGGGCAGCGGTGACGGGCGGCCGGCCGCCAGCTCGGGGTAGATCGCCCGGATCTCGTCCAGGAGCACGCCGAACGACCAGCCGTCGTGCACGAAGTGGTGCTCCACCTGGACGAGGGTGTGGTCGTCGGCCGCGTGCCGGATCAGCAGCCAGCGGGCCAGCGGCGGGTCGGTGAGCTCGAAGGGACGGCGGATGGTGTCCCGTACGACCTCCTCGGTACGGCGCTCCCGGTCCGCCTCCGGCACGTCCTGGAGGTCGACCACGGGCAGCCGGACCGTCATCGGCGGACGGACCTCCTGCATCGGCGCGCCGTCGACCGTGGAGAAGGCCGTACGGAAGATCTCGTGGCGGCGGACCACCTCGGTGATCGTGGCGCCCAGCGCCTCGGCGTCGAGCGGGCCGCGCAGCCGAATGGTGGCCTGGGCGTTGTAGGCGAGGTTGCCGGGGGAGAGCTGCTCCAGGAACCAGATCCGCTCCTGGGGGAAGGACAGCGGCAGCGGACGGTCCCGAGGCACCCGGACCACCGGCGGCAGCGGCGGCGCGCTGCGGCCCAGCCGGTCCAGCTCGGCGGCCATCCGGGCCACCGTGCGCTCCTGGTAGATGCTCGATATCGGCAGCTCGGTGCCGAACTCCGAACGGACCCGCGCCGCGAGGCGCCCGGCGAGCAGCGAGTGGCCACCCAGCAGGAAGAAGTCGTCGTCGACACCGACCTCGTCGATGCCGAGGAACTCGGCGGCGAGCTCCGCCAGTCGGCGCTCGGTCTCGGTGCGGGCCTCGGCCCCGTCGCCGCCCAGCCCCAGCGACGCGCGGTCCAGGGCGGGCAGGGCGGCCCGGTCCAGCTTGCCGTTGGGCAGCAGCGGCAGCCGGTCGATCAGCACGACCGACGGCACCATGAAGTGCGGCAGCCGGCCGGCGGCGAACTCGCGAAGCTCCAGCGGCTGCGCCGACGGCGCCACGGCGTAGGCCACCAGCCGGTCCTCGTCGCCGACCCGGCCGACGACCACCGCGACATCCTGGACGGCGGGGTGTTCGCGCAGCACGGCGGCGATCTCGTCGGGCTCGATGCGGAAGCCGTTCAGCTTGACCTGCTGGTCGATGCGGCCGAGGAAGTCCAGCTCGCCGTCGGGCGTCATCCGTACCAGGTCGCCGGTGCGGTAGGCCCGCTCGCCGGGGGAGTCCGGGTCCGGCACGAAACGGTCGGTGGTCAGGTCCGCCCGGCCGATGTAGCCGCGGGCCACCCCCGCGCCGCCGATGACCAGTTCACCGGGCTCGCCGGGCGCCACCGGGCGCAGCGACTCGTCCAGGACGTAGAGGCGCACGCCGTCGATGGCCCGGCCGATGACCGGCTTGCCGCCGCCCGGCACGGTCCGGGACACCGAGGCCCACACGGTGGTCTCGGTCGGGCCGTACGCGTTGAACATGGCCCGGCCCGGCGCCCACCGGTCGACCAGCTGCTGGGGGAGCGCCTCACCGGCGCACACGATCGTCTCCAGGTGCGGCAGTTCCCGCTCCGGCACCATCGCGAGCACGCTCGGCGGCAGGGTGATGTGGGTGATCCGGGCGTCGGCGAGGAAGTCGCCGAGGCCGGGCCCGTACAGGACGTCGCGGCGCGGCGGCAGGACCAGGGTGGCGCCCGAGCACAGCGCCATGGCCAGCTCGAAGACGGACGCGTCGAAGCTGGGCGAGGCGAACTGGAGGACCCGGTGGCCCGGACCGACGGTGAACGTGGAGCGCTGGGCGTCGGCCAGGTTGGCGAGCCCGCGCTGGGTGAGCGTCACGCCCTTGGGGCGGCCGGTGGAACCGGAGGTGTAGATGACGTAGGCCGCGGACTCCGGGCGCAGCCGGGGCAGCGGGAGGGACTCGGCCGGCGCGGTGTCGTCGGCGGGGTCCGCGAGCGGCACGCCGAGGGAGCGCAGCCACTCGGGCGCGTCCGCGTCGGCGATCACCAGCGCGGCACCCGAGTCGCTGATCATGTACGACAGCCGGTCGGCCGGGTACGAGGGGTCCAGCGGCAGCCAGGCGGCGCCGACGTGGGCGACGGCGAGGACCGAGGCCACGAGGTCGAGGGACGGCTCCAGGAACACGCCGACCGTCGCCCCGGGGCCCACGCCGAGGGAGCGCAGCCGGGCGGCCAGGGCGCGGGCGCGGGCGCCGAGTTCGGCGTACGTGAGGTGCCGGTCGCCGAGCTCTGCCGCGGGGCGGTCGGGGGTGGCTGCTGCTTGCCGGAGGAACTTGTCGAGGAAGTGTCCGGAATCTGCTGGTGTCACGGAAGTCTCCATGAGGGGCGGTGACGGACGGGCGAGGACCGGGGGACCGGGGCGTTCCATGGCCGGCCCGGGGGCCTGCCGCGGAACGCCCCCGTCCCGGTCGCCCTGCTTCGGCGGTTGCGGGCAGACGCGGGCGGACGTCCGGGAAAGGGGTGGGAAGCGTGCGAGCTGCGTGCGCGGTGCTGCGACGGCGATCATCGATCGGTACAAGAACGCTAACCGCGCCACGACGGCCGGAACGGCACTGTCACAGGCAGTCCGGGCGGCACTTCCGGCTGCCGCTTGTGCCGCTCAGGTCTGCTGTACGGCCTCGGGCGTGGTCCTGCGGGACAGCGGCGAGGGCAGGATCCACAGGCAGGCGGTGAGGGCCCCGGCCGCGGCGATCCACAGGGTCGTCCGCAGCCCCAGCGGCCCGGCGACGGCACCGGCGAGCAGCGCGGCGAGCGGCCGCATGCCGAGGTTCACCCCCTGGTAGGCGCCGAACACGCTGGACCGCATGGCGTCCGGGACCTGCGAGGTCAGCAGGGTCGCGGCGGTGATGTCGATCCAGATGACGCCCATCGCCGAGCCGAACTGGGCGCCGACCAGCATCGTCAGGACCGTGCCCCCGGACCCGTGGGCCGCGGGGATCAGCAGCAGCGGGGCGGGGGTCGCCAGGCAGCCGAGCAGGAAGGTCCGCCCCATCCCCAGGCGCCGCGTGAGCGGGGTCGCGGAGACGGCGCCCACCACCGCGCCGACGGCTCCGGCACCCAGCACCGTGCCCAGCAGGCCGGCGCCGAGGCCGAGCGTGGTGGTGGCGTACAGCACGAAGAGGGTGGTGGTCACGAAGCAGAAGAAGTTGACGGTGGCGGTGGCGGCCAGCGCCGCCCGGATGGTCCGGGAGCGGACGATGAACCGGCCGGCCGCCCGCAGCCGGGCACGCTCCTTCGAGGGCGGTGCCTCCTGGGGCGCGATCCGCGCCAGCTGCACGGCCGAGACGAGGTACGACACCGCGTCCACCAGTAGGGCGACGGGCGCGGAGAACAGCTGCACCAGGAAGCCGCCGGCGCTGGGGCCGACGACCTTCGCCATGGCCCGGCTGCCGCTGCCCAGCGAGTTCCCGGCGACGTAGTGCTCGGGCGGCACCAGCGCCTTGAACACCGGGGGGTTGCACACCTCGAAGAGGACCGACAGCAGCCCGACGCCGAACGCCACCGTGAACAGGACGGTGAACGTCAGCGTGCCGAAGGTGTACACGAGAGGCAGGCCGAGCAGCAGCGCGCAGCGCCCCAGGTCGGCGGCGATCATGACACGGCGGCGGTGCCTGCGGCGGTCCGCCCACAGTCCGGCGTACGGCCCGAACAGCAGGTGCGGCAGCCAGACCGCGGCGCCGAGGTAGCCCATCTGGGCCGCGCCCGCGTGCACCACGGTGACGGCGATGAGGGGGATGGCGAGGGCGGACACCTGGTCGCCGAGGTACGACACGGTCTGCGCGGTCCAGTAGCGGCGGAACGCGGTGTCGCGCAGCAGGCCGGGGATCCAGGACAGGGCGCGGGAGAGGCCGGCCGGTCGGGTCGTGGGGGCGGCGGTCTCCTCGGGGGCGGACACGTGCACGAGAGGGCCTTCCTCTGGTCGTCGGGCATGACGTGCGGCGGGATGCCCGTGGCCGCACGGCATGCCGGGACCTGGGAGGACCGCCCGGCGCGGGGCGCGGGCCGGTCGGGGGCACGGCATGGCACACGGCCACGACCGTTCGACGACCCGGCCGTCCGGGAGCGCGTGACCCGGCCGGGGTGAGGTGTGGACCGCCCGTCCCACCCTTCGCACCCACCGGCCGAACCCCCACGATAGCGCGCCACCCCCGCGCCGATCTCCCCCCGACCCCCGAACCCCCGCCGCCCGCAACGGATTTCGGCCGGTACGGGCCGACGACCACCCCGGTCCGGTCACCTCACCGGGTGGTGCCCGCCTCCCGGGCCGCCTGGCCGCAGCGGGCGCGAGCGGGTTGCTTTCAGGAGACCAGGTGCTGCCAGGTGTCGGGGCCGACGATGCCGTCGGCGGTGAGCCCCTGGTCGTTCTGGAAGGCGGTCACGGCACTGCGTGTGGCCGGCCCGAAGTCGCCGTCCACCGCCAGGGTGGCGCCGTGGGCGTCGAGCAGGTACTGGATGGCCGTGACGCTGTGGCCGGTGGCGTTCTGCGACACCACGGGCCAACTGCTGCCGGCGGGGGCGGAGGCGGCGTGTAGGTGCCGTGCGCGAAGGTCCTGAGGTTCGCCAGGGTGCCGTTGAAGACGTCCTGGTCGCCGGGGAAGGTGCCCGCGGCGGCGTTCTGCCAGAGCGTGTAGGTGGTCCAGCCGGCCGGGAGCGGCGTGGCGGAGCCGCTGTAGTCGGCGATCCACAGGGGGTCGTACCGGCCCGGTGTGGCCGAGTCGCCGGTGCAGGTCGACCACCAGTCCCGGGTGGAGTAGACGATCGGGTAGCGGCCGGTCCTGCTGTGGTATTCGGTGCTGAAGGCGGTGATCCAGGAGATCATCGCGCTCTGGCTGAGGCCGTAGCAGGTGGCTCCGTAGGGGTTGTATTCGATGTCGAGGGCGCCGGGGAGCGTCCTGCCGTCGTCGGACCAGCCGCCGCCGTGGGCGACGAAGTAGTCGGCTTGTGTGCTGCCGCCGGAGACGTCCGGCAGGGCGAAGTGGTAGGCGCCGCGGATCAGGCCTGCCGCCGCGGATCCGTTGTACTGCTGGGAGAACTGGCCGCTGGTGTAGTTGACGCCCTCGGTCGCCTTGACGTAGGCGAAGGACGCCCCCTGGGCCGCCACCGAAGGCCAGTTGAGGTTCTCCTGGTACGCGCTGACGTCGAGGCCCTTGAGGGTGTCGGCGGTGTTCGGGACGGCCGCCGCTCGCAGGCCCGGTACGGCTCCGGCCGGACACCACCCGGCTGTGGAACGTCACCGACCCGGCCCACCCCGAGCAGTCGGGTCCGCCGTTGAACGCGCACGCCGGCGGCGTGGGATCGGTGGCCTTCAGCCCCGACGGCCACACCCTCGCCACCGCCAACGACGACCACACCGTACGGCTGTGGGACGTCCGCGACCCTCGCCACCCGGCCGCACTCGCCGCACCGCTCACCGGGCACACCAGCTTCGTGCTGTCCGTGGCGTTCAGCCGGGACGGCCGGACCCTCGTCAGCAGCGGCAGCGACGGCACGCTCCGGCTGTGGGACGTGGCCGACCCGGCCGCGCCGGCCGCCTCCGGTGGCGCGATCAGCGGCCACACCGGGCCCGTCGACCAGGCGGTACTGAGTCCCGACGGACGTACGCTGGCCAGCGCGGGCGACGACCACACCGTCCTGCTGCAGTCCCTGGACACCGGCGAGGCCGTGCGACGGGTCTGCGCCACCACGGCTGGAACCCTCACCCGCCGGGTGTGGGGCCAGTACATCTCCGCACTGCCCTACCGGCAAGTCTGCGACTGACGCGGCGGGGCGAGCGCCCCCCGGCAGGACGGAAGCGCATCACGCAAGAGGAAGATGCCTTCTGCGCCATTCGCCGGGGGGCAGGCCGTACGCCTGCTTGAAAGTGCGGCAGAACACCGCGTCGCAGCTGAATCCCCAGCGCGAACCGATCCGCCCGACACTCACCCCGGACAGCGACGGATCGGACAGATCGACCCGGCAGCGCCTCAGCCGCTGTTCCAGGATGTAGCGGCTGACGGTCCGGTTGTCCCGTCGGAACAGGTAGTGGAGGGAGCGCACGGAGATGTGGTGCGCCGACGCGACTGTCCGCGGCGACAGGTCGGGATCGGCCAGGTGACGGGTGATGTACGAGGTCAACCGCCCCAGGAGCGCGTCGTGGCGGGACGCTTGCGGAGCCGGTGTGCGCGCGGTCGGCAGGCTCGCCAGGAATTCGGCAGCGAGGTCGATCGCGGCCGTGCCGAGCCGCTCGGTCCGGGCGGCGGCCAGCGATGACGCCACGTCCGCCACCGACTCGAGGAAGCCCGCGAGGAGCGCGGCCGGCCCCGAGGCCGAGGGCACCGGACGGCCCGCCAGCCGGCCGAGCAGCCCGTCCGGGATCGGCAGGGCGCGTGGCGGGAGGCGCAGGACCGTCGCACACGCCGGATCTCCGGTGGCCTTGGAGACGGTCACCGGGTGGGCCGGATTCCACAAGACCAGGTCTCCGGAGCGCAGGTGCGTACCGCCCCGGTCGTGCCACACCTGCAAGGGTGCCCCCGAGACCAGTGTCAGCGGCCAGGACGTCGGTTCACCGCCTGCCTCGCTCGGGGCGAACGCCGCTGACACCCCGCAGCGCAACACCGCGACCCGCACCCCCGCGCCGAGCGCGACTTCCGAATCCGCGGGTGATCCGTTCAACGTTCCGTCGACCATGGTCCGAACCCCGTTCACAGCGCTTGAGCAGCGACTCCGGCGTTGCCGTTCTACTGCCGGGCGCCATGTCAGCTGTCGGGGCCAGAGCGCCGGACAACGCAGTCAGGACAACGAGGTGACGACATCGCGACCGCTCTCAGCCGCCGAACCGGGACATCAGCGAGTTGATGTCTGCGGCTTCTCGGGCACGCGCCGCGGCCACGGCTGCAAGCGGGCCGGCGTTCTTCGCCATCATCGATCGCTGGTACTCCGACTCCACGGCCAGCCAGCGGGCCACCAGGCCTGTCCTCTTCTTGCATGCCACGTCTGCCAGCGCCTGGGTGATCTCCGCCCGACTCGGCTTCGGGGCGGCCATGGAGAGGTGATCGGCGGCGTGCAAGGGATCGGCGAGGTGGTATCCGCGGGCGGCCATGCAGGCGGACCACCGTGCGAAGACCGCGGTGACCCGGTGGTCGCCCAGTGAGCGCTCGAAGGTCTTCTGCTTGATCCGTGCTATCAGGCCACCGGGTTCGGCACCCGGTCCCTGCGAGCTGGCACTGTCGGCGTGGATCAGCCCGTGTGCCTCCCCGACACATCCGCCGTGCGGGATCGCGGTGCCGGCGGCGCTGTGCGGCACCGGTCCGGCCGCCGCACCGAGCAGGGTGCTTCGGGCCGCGGGCGGGAACTGCGACAGGTTCACCGCGGGGGCCGGCGTCCGTGGGGCGTTGCGGGGGGCGTGCGGGAGGTGATAGCCCCAGATGCGTACGCTGGCCGGGTCCGTTACTCCGTAGCGCCGGTAGAGCAGCGCGCGGGAGGCAACGGCCGCACTGTCGGGGGCCGGGAGTTGTGCGACCGGGTAGTTCCAGCCGTAGCGACTCATGCAGGCGCTGATGGCGGCGTCGGTGACATGGTCGAGCTCGACGGACTGCCAGGGGGTGAGCATGTATGCCTCGATCGGCAGGTGCCGAGCCGGGTCGCTCGCGGGCGGAGTCGGCCGACCTGCTGCCGCCGGGGGCGTGAGCTGTCGGCCGGTGCAGGCGGTGAGGGCGACGGCGGCGACGACGGCGACCGTCCATCGGGAGATCGTGCTGTGCATCGCAGCATCCCTGTCTTTCCTTCCGCGGTACGCGGACAGCGGCCTTCGCGGTGGTCCGGGCCGGTTGCGTGCCGGCCCGGACCACCGCCCCTTCCTACGAGGGCTCAGGATCATCCGATCCCGATGCCGGGGCAGCGTGAGCTGTCGTCGACCGCGATGGAACGCTCGTTGTCGATCAAGCCGCTCGAGAGGTTCCCGCCCCTCCACGGACTCAGCCAGTCGGAGTCGCCGCTGAAGTCGGCCGAGTACCAGATGCCGACGTTGCAGTTCGACTTGTTCTCCGCCGACTCCGCGTTGTTGCCCACCACCTGTCCGCTGCCGGGGCCGTCGTTGCTCGGAAAGCGGTAGTTGTTCAGGTCGTGGACGTTGGCGTCGGCGTGCGGGTAGCCCCAACCGGCCTGGGTGCCGTCCAGGTTGTAGTAGAGGCAGAACCAGTTGACGCTGTTGCACCGGGAGGTCGTCCACTCGCTGATGCCCGTGGAGGTGGCGGGCTGGTAGGCGACGGCCTGCACGGTGTGCGCACTGCTCGGGGCGGCGTGGGATGCGGGGGCGAGGCCCAGCAGCCCGCCCAGAGCGAGCGTGGTCGCGCCGGCGAGAAGGCCGGACCGGCGGCGTAACGGTGAAAGGTTCACCAGAGTCCTTTCCTGACGATGCTGGTCTGGAACAGGGGGGACAACCCCTGGCACAACGATGGCGTCTGCCCTGTTCGGTGTCTTTGCCCGTCAGTGAAAGCCCTTTGACACGTGAGGCATTGCCCGCGGTGGTCCACGGTGTGCCTCACTCGACGACCTGCCACGGCGGTAAGGCGACAGGTTCAGGCGACGAGTGGGCGTCAGGTGGTGAGGCGGGTGGCGGTGCGGTCGCGCAGCAGAAGCCACTGCTCGGCCCGGGGGCTCGGCTCGCCGCTGTCCTGCGGGTCACGCAGGAGCGTGCTGTAGGCGGCCGTCCCTGCCGCGCTGCGGTGTCTGCCCGTCGCTCCCTGGCTCGGGAACGACCTCGTCATGCCTTTCCAGGCCTGGTCCGCGTTCGGAGTGCTGAGCATCGGCCCTCCCGGGCTCCCTGGGGTCAGGCGGTGACGTGCACGCACACAGAATAGAACATGTGTTCCCTTGATCGTGCGAACGATCCGTGGAGACCGTGCGGACGCGCTTTCCGACCGCTTCCGGCACCCCGATTTGGGGCGCCGGGTGCCGGGGTGGTTGGCTTGGCACCACCCCGAGAACCCAGCTGCTGGAGGAACGCAATGGCGCAGGTCGAGGCCACCACGGAGCGGATCGTCGCCGCGGACCCGGAGACGGTGTTCGACACACTCGCCGACTACGGCGGCACGCGTGCGAACCTGCTGACCGAGCACTACAGCGAGTACGAGGTGCGCGAGGGCGGCGACGGCGAGGGCACCCTCGTCCACTGGAAGCTCCAGGCCACCAGCAAGCGCGTCCGCGACTGCCTGCTGGAGGTGACCGAGCCCACCGACGGCGAGCTGGTCGAGAAGGACCGCAACTCCTCCATGGTCACCACCTGGCGCGTCACCCCCGCCGGGGAGGGGAAGTCCAGGGTCGTCGTCACCACCACCTGGCAGGGCGCCGGCGGCATCGGCGGCTTCTTCGAGAAGACCTTCGCCCCCAAGGGCCTCGCCCGGATCCACGACGGAGTGCTCGGCAGGCTCGCCGCCCACGTCGAGAAGTAACCTCCGGACGAAAAGGGGGCGTTGGCCGCCCTCACCGGTTCGAGTGGATCTCCGTTCCGGACGGTCTCGTGCCGTAACCCGTCGCGCCTGCCCGTAGTTGTCGCCATCACGGCGGCAATGGTGCGCAGGCGCGACGAGGGGAGCGGTACGTGGGCGGAACGACGCTGGTGGAGTACGAGGAACCGGCGGCGGCGCCTTCGGCCGCCCCGGTACCCGAACCCGCCCCGGCGCCCGGACTCGGTCCGCGCCGCACCTGGCTGGTCTTCTGCGGGCTGATGCTCGCCCTGCTCCTCGCCGCGCTGGACCAGATGATCGTCGCCACCGCGCTGCCGAAGATCGTCGGTGAACTGCACGGCCTCGACAGGATGTCCTGGGCGATCACCGCCTACCTGCTCACCGCCACCGTCGGCCTGCCCGTCTACGGCAAGCTCGGCGACCTGATCGGCCGCAAGGGCGTCTTCCAGTTCGCGATCCTGGTCTTCGCCGTCGGCTCCGCGCTGGCCGGACGGGCGCAGAGCATGGACCAGATGATCGCCTTCCGCGCCGTACAGGGCGTCGGCGCGGGCGGGTTGATGATCGGGGTGCAGGCGATCATCGCCGACATCGTGCCGCCCCGGCAGCGCGGCCGGTTCATGGGACTGATCGGCGCCGCCTTCGGCCTCGCCTCCGTCGCCGGGCCGCTGCTCGGCGGCTACTTCACCGACCACCTCTCCTGGCGCTGGTGCTTCTACGTCAACGTGCCCTTCGGGCTGGTCACGCTGGCCGTCGTCACCCTCGTGCTGAAGCTGCCGAAACCCCGGCCCCGCGCCCGGTTCGACGTGCTGGGCGCGCTGTCGCTCACCGCCGCCTCCACCTGCCTCGTGCTGCTCACCAGTTGGGGCGGGACCGAGTACGCCTGGGGCTCGGGCGTCATCCTCGGCCTGGGCGTCGGCGCGGTGGCCGCCGCCGGGCTGTTCCTCGTCGTCGAGCGCCACGCGGTCGAACCCCTGATCCCCCTCCGGCTGTTCCGGGACCCCGTCTTCACCGTGACCGGTCTGGTGGGGCTGGTCGTCGGCGTCGCCCTGTTCGGCGCGGCCAGCTACCTGCCGACCTTCCTGCAAATGGTCGACGGGGCCTCGGCGACCGGGTCCGGGCTGCTGATGCTGCCCATGATGGGCGGGATCGTCGGGGCCTCGATCGTCGCCGGACAGCTCATCAGCCACACCGGGCGCTACCGGATCTACCCCGTGCTCGGCGGGGGTCTCTCGGTCGTCGGCATGTGGCTGCTGTCCCGGCTCGACATCGGCACCCCGCGCTGGCAGTACAGCATCTGGATGGCCGTCCTCGGCGCCGGGATCGGCATGGTGATGCCGGTACTGGTCCTCGCCGTGCAGAACTCCGTGCGCCCCACCGACCTCGGCACCGCCACCAGCGCCAACAACTACTTCCGGCAGATCGGCGGGAGCGTCGGCGCCGCCGTCTTCGGCACCCTCTTCACGGACCGGCTCACCGACGCCCTGCACCGCCGCCTCCCCGTCCACGCCGGTGCCCGGCTGCCCGACCCGGAGGCCCTCACCCCGCAACTCGTCCACGCGCTGCCCCCGGCACTGCGTGACGCCTACATCCGCGCCTACGCCGACGCCATGCCCCGGATCTTCCTCTACCTGGTCCCGGTGCTCGTCCTCGGCCTGATCGTCGCCTGCTTCCTCAAGGAGAAACCGCTGGTGTCGCACCACACCGCCGAAACGGAGTCCGCTCCCGTGACCGCCCCGATCCCGCAGGCCCGCATCCAGCCCCCGGCCGCGGGGACCCACGCCCCGCCCCGCCCGCCGGGCACCGGAGCGGGGATCCCCGTCTGCGGCACCGTCCAGCACCCCGACGGGACCGTGGTGCCCCGCGCGGCCCTCACCCTCATCGACGCGGTCGGCCGGCAGATCGGCCGCGGCGCCAGCGGCGAGGACGGCCGGTACGCACTGGCCACGCCCGGCTCCGGGGCGTACGTCCTGATCGCCGCCGCCGGCGGACACCAGCCGCAGGCCGTCACCGTGACCGTCGGCGAGCGGCCCGTCGAACTCGACGTGGTCCTCGGCGGCGCCGGACGCCTCGCGGGCAGCGTGCTCACCGCGGACGGCACGCCGGTACGGGACGCCACCGTCACCCTCACCAACGTGCACGGCGAGGTCGTCGCCAGCGTGCGCAGCGGGCGCGAGGGCGGCTATGTCATCACCGAGCTGGTGGCCGGCGAGTACACCCTCGCCGGCAGCGCGCCCGCCTTCCGCCCGGCCGCCCTCCCGGTCACCGTGCAGGCGTCCCGGGAGACCCGGCAGGACGTGGAACTCGCCGGCGGCGCGGTGCTGAAGGGCACGGTCCGGGCCGGCGGCGGGCGGCCGGTGGAGGACGCGCGGGTGACCCTGCTCGACGCCGCGGGGAACGTCGTGGACACCCTCACCACCGGCGCCGACGGAACCTTCCGGTTCGTCGACCTCTCGTCCGGCGAGTACACCGTCATCGCCGCCGGCTACCCGCCGGTCGCCACGGTCCTCCAGGTCGCGGGCGGCGGCCGTACCGAACGCGACCTCCAACTCGGCCACGAGGACTGACCGCCGACCGGGCCGGGCGGCCCCGGCTCCGGTGCGGTGCGGACGGTTCGCGCGGCGGCCGGGGGCGTGGACCTGCGCGCCGGTGCGATCGGGTGAAACCAATTCCAGGAATGCCACACATCGCGACCTGCGGCCACCGTACGGTAGTGGCGGGCGGCACAGATCTTTTTGCGGAGCCGTGGGGAGAGAGGGCCTGGGTCATGGACCGTGGCAGCGAGCGGGACGCACCTGCCGGCCTCGGTGCCGGAGGCGGCACGGTGGGCCGCATCCCGCTGGCCGTGGTCGTCGTCGACCGCGCCGGCCGGGTCTCCCACTGGAGCACCGGTGCCCGACGGCTCTTCGGTGCCGCCAGGGAGGAGGCGATCGGCCGCGCCGTCCTCGACCTGCTGCCCGTCTCCGGCGCCCTCCCCGAAGAGGACGAGAGCACCCCGTACGGGGCCTACGCGGCGTACGACGGACTCGGCCCCGACCTGGAGGCGTCCCTCGACGGACGGCTCAACTTCCCGGCTGCGGGCCGCGCCCGCCTCACCGTGCCCGCGCGAAGCGAGCCGGGGGCACCCGCGCCCGAAGAGCAGGGCGGCGACCGCACCGACGTGCTCTGGTGGGCGTACCCACTGGTCGGCCCCGGGGACGAGCGGCTCCTGGTGCTGGCCGCCGACGCCGGACGGCTGCACAGGGCCGAGCAGGACGAGGACGTCGCCTTCGAGCGGATCGCGCCCGGCTTCGCCCTGCACACCGACTTCCCCGGCGCCGAGGAACTGGCCCGCAGGCTGCCCGAGATCCTGCCCAGCATGAGCGTGGGCGAAAGCGCCCGGATAGTCGCCCAGGTCCTCGAACTGGGCTATCCCATCCTGGAGTTCAGCCAGAACGACCGGGTGCCCGTCACCCCCGACTGGGGGGTCGCCCGGCGCACCGAGCGCAAGGCCCGACGGGCGCGCGCCGCGCACGCCGCCGCCCAGGGGCTGCCCGTCCCCGCCGAACTCGCCGACGACGTGGCCGAGGACCTGGAGTACGCGGCCGTCCGCGAACGCCTGGAGTTCCTCAACGAGGTGAGCGGGAAGATCGGCACCTCGCTCGACCTGTCCCGCACCATCGTCGAGGTGAGCAGAGCCGTCGTACCCCGCTTCACCGACGTCGCCGGCACCTACCTGCGGGAACAGGTCGTCGCCGGTGAGGGGTTCCCGGACGGTGTGCCCGACACCACCACGATGTGGCACCGGGTCGCCCTGGAGCACACCGACGAGCCCGGCCGCTGGGACGACGTCGTACCGATCGGCGAGGCCATGCCCTTCCCGGCGCACACCCCGTTCTTCCAGTGCATGACCAGCGGCGAACCGGTCCTCGTCCCGCACATCAGCGAGGAGATGGGCCACGCCATCGCCGCCCAGTTCGAGAAGCGCGACATCCGGCCCCTGATCACCGGCCGTTCGATGCTGGTGGTGCCCCTGAAGGCCCGCAACGTCGTGCTCGGCTTCATGATCCTGCTGCGCCACCCCGAGCGCGAGCTGTTCAACGACATGGACCGGGTCACCGGCGCCGAACTCGCCGCCCGCGCCGGTCTCGTGCTCGACAACGCCCGCATGTACACCTTCCAGGAGAGCGTCGCCGAGACCCTCCAGGACAGCATGCTGCCGCACATCCCGCCCCGGATGGCGGGCTGCGACATCGCCACCCGCTACCTGCCCGGCACCCTGCTCGGACGGGTCGGCGGCGACTGGTTCGACTCCGTGAAACTTCCCGGCGCCCGTACCGCGCTCGTCGTCGGCGACGTCATGGGCCACGGCCTCAACTCGGCAGCGATGATGGGCCAGTTGCGCACCGCCGTCCAGACGATGGCGGCGATGGACCTGCCGCCCGCCCAGCTCCTGCGCAACCTGGACGACCTGGCGCAGCGCCTCGGCGACACCTACCTGGCCACCTGCCTCTACGCCGTCTACGACCCGATCGAGGGCGAACTGCACCTCGCCAACGCGGGCCACATCCCGCCGGTCCTGGTGCGGGCCGCCGACGGCCGCAGCGAACTCCTCGACCTGCCGACCGGCGCGCCCATAGGGGTCGGCGGGGTCGCCTTCGAGTCGCTGCGGGTGCGCGTCGAGCCCGGGGACCGACTGGTGATGTGCACCGACGGCCTGGTCGAGATGCGCGGCGAGGACATCGGTGTCGGCCTCGCCACCCTCTGCGAGTCCGCCGCCCACCCGGCCGCCTCCATGGACCAGGCCTGCGACACCATCATCCGCGCGCTCAACACCCGAGGCGGCCGCAAGGACGACGTCGCCCTGCTGATGGCCCGGCTCAACGGCATCGCGCCCGAGGACGTCGCCGAATGGCGGCTCGCCCTCGACCCGGCCGAGGTCGGCCGGGCCCGCGCCGCCGTCCGCGAGCAGCTGCACGACTGGGGTCTCGGGCGCCTCGCCGACCCGGCCGAACTCATGGTCAGCGAGCTGGTCACCAACGCGGTACGGCACTCCCACAGCCGTCCGGTGCAGCTCCGGCTGATCCGCGGCGAGACCCTGCTGTGCGAGGTGGACGACGACGACCACACCCTGCCCACCCTGCTCAACGCGCGCCCCGACGCCGACGCCGGACGCGGACTGCGGGTGGTCAGCACCCTGGCCCGGGAGTGGGGCACCAGCCGTACGGCGGCCGGGAAGACCGTCTGGTTCGAGCTCACCTCGGGGCGCCGCTGACCCGGGGGGCGCAGGTTGGCCGAACGGGTGGTGAAGGAAAGCGCCGGGCGCTTGTGGCCGAAACCCGCGCAGGGTAAACCGTACTGGCCCGTCAGTGATGACGGTCATCTGCGGTTTCACCCTGGGGAGTTGGCCATGAGCGTGACTAGTCGGAACCGGCATGCGTGGGAGGGCTTCTGGCGAGAAGCACCCGACGAACCGGGGGCGGTGTTCTGGGACGCCGATCCGGACGTGACCGCAGCGGTCCACGTCGCCCTCTTCGAACCCCACCTCATCGACCCGGGCCTGCCCCTGGTCGACCTGGGCTGCGGCAACGGCACCCAGACCCGCTTCCTCGCCCAGCACTTCCCACGCGTCCTGGGCACCGACATGTCCGAGGCCGCCCTGGAGCACGCCCGGCACGCCGATCCCGCGGGCCAGGCCCGCTACCGGCTCCTCGACGCGGCCGACAAGACCGACGCCCAGGCCCTGCACCTGGAGCTGGGCGACGCCAACGTCTACATGCGGGGCGTCCTGCACCAGTGCGAACCGGACGACCGACAACCACTGGTCGACACCATCGCCACCCTCGTCGGCAGCCGCGGCCGCGCCTTCCTCGTGGAACTCGCCGAGGCCGCCGGGCCCCTCCTCGGCGGCCTCGCGCAGAGCCCGTCGGGCCCGCCGCCCAAGCTCGCCCCGGTCTTCCGGCACGGCATAGCCCCCGGCGAGGTCGCCGACGACGCGATCCCCGGCTACCTGCGCAGCGCCGGCCTCACCGTCCTGGCGAGCGGTGAACTTCCCCTGACCACCACCGAGTTCACCCCGGACGGCGAGCTGATCGTGCTGCCGTCGAAGTGGCTGCTCGCGGGCCGGGAGGGCTGAGGGACCACGCGGGGGGCCGGGCGGGGCAGGTGGGCGCGCTGCCGCCCGCCTGCTGGCCCGGCCCTCCCGCGACGCGTAACGTGACCGACCATGAAGATCCTCATCAGCGCCGACATGGAGGGCGCCACCGGGGTGACCTGGCCCGGTGACGTGCTGCCGGGGACACCGCAGTGGGAGCGGTGCCGGTCGCTGTTCACCTCGGACGTGAACGCCGCCGTCCTCGGCTTCTACGACGGCGGCGCCGACGAGGTCCTGATCAACGAGGCCCACTGGAGCATGCGCAACCTGCTCCTGGAGCAGCTCGACGAACGCGCCGAAATGATCACCGGCCGCCACAAGTCCCTCTCCATGGTCGAGGGCGTCCAGCACGGCGACGTCGACGGGGTCGCCTTCGTCGGGTACCACACCGGCGCCGGCATGGCGGGCGTCCTCGCCCACACCTACCTCGCCAACTCCATCACCGGGGTCTGGATCAACGACGTCCGCGCCAGCGAGGGACTGCTCAACGCCCACGTCGTCGCCGAGTACGGCGTCCCCGTCGTCCTCTTCACCGGCGACGACCTGGCCTGCGAGGACGCCCTCGGCTACGCGCCCGAGGCCCTCAAGGTCGCCGTCAAGGACCACGTATCCCGGTACGCGGCGGTGTGCCGGACCCCGGCCAGGACGGCCGGGGACATCCGGGCCGCCGCCAAGGAAGCCGCCCGCCTCGCGGTGCGGCACGAGCCCGTGACCGGCGGCCCCTTCACGATCGCCCTGGAGTTCGACGCCGAGCACCTCGCCCTCTCCGCCACCGTCGTCCCCGGCGTCGAGCGGATCGGCGAGCGCAAGGTGGCGTACACCGAAGAAACCATGTACGACGGCATCCGCACCTTCAAGGCGGTCACCACGATCGTCTCGGCCGCGGTGGAGGAGCAGTATGGCTGACCAGCAGGCACGGGACGAGGTCGTCCGGTTCACCTCCGAACTGATCCGGATCGACACCAGCAACCACGGCGGCGGCGACTGCCGGGAGCGCCCGGCCGCCGAGTACGCGGCCGAGCAGCTCGCCGGAGCGGGCCTGGAACCGATCCTCCTGGAGCGCACCGAGGGCCGTACCAACGTGGTCGCCCGCATCGAGGGCACCGACCCGGCCGCCGACGCGCTCCTGGTCCACGGCCACCTCGACGTGGTGCCCGCGCGGGCCGCCGACTGGAGCGTCGACCCCTTCTCCGGGGAGATCCGCGACGGGGTGGTGTGGGGGCGGGGCGCCGTCGACATGAAGAACATGGACGCGATGATCCTCGCGGTGGTGCGCGCCTGGGCCCGGCAGGGAGTACGGCCGCGCCGGGACATCGTCGTCGCCTTCACCGCCGACGAGGAGGACAGCGCGGTCGACGGCTCCGGCTTCCTCGCCGACCACCACCCCGAACTGTTCGAGGGCTGCACCGAGGGCGTCGGCGAGTCGGGCGCCTTCACCTTCCACGACGGCACCGGGCGGCAGCTCTACCCGGTCGCCGCCGGGGAGCGTGGCACCGGCTGGCTCAAGCTCACCGCGCGCGGCCGGGCCGGACACGGCTCCAAGGTGAACAAGGAGAACGCGGTCACCCGCCTCGCCGCCGCCGTCACCCGCATCGGCGAGCACACCTGGCCGCTCCGGCTCACCCCGACCGTCTCCGCGGCCCTCACCGAACTCGCCGCGCTGTACGGCATCGACAGCGACCTGCGCGACGTCGACCTGCTCCTCGACAAGCTCGGCCCGGCCGCCCGGCTGGTCGAGGCCACCGTCCGCAACAGCACCAACCCGACGATGCTGGACGCCGGCTACAAGCTCAACGTCATCCCCGGCGAGGCCGTCGCCTTCGTCGACGGGCGCTATCTGTACGGCACCGAGGACGAGTTCCGCGCCACCCTCGACGAGCTCACCGGACCCGACGTCGACTGGGAGTTCCAGCACCGCGAGGTCGCCCTGCAGGCACCGCTGGACTCACCGACGTACGCCAGGATGCGCGCCGCCGTCGAGGAGTTCGCCCCCGAGGGGCACGTGGTGCCGTACTGCATGTCCGGTGGTACCGACGCCAAGCAGTTCTCCCGGCTCGGCATCGCAGGCTACGGCTTCGCCCCGCTCAGGCTGCCCGAGGGTCTCGACTACCAGGCCCTCTTCCACGGGGTCGACGAACGCGTGCCCGTCGAGGCCCTGCACTTCGGCGTCCAGGTCCTGGACCGCTTCCTGCGCACGGCCTGAGAGCGAAGGAGACACCGTGCAGACGAAGGCGTACGGCTCGTGGACCTCGCCCGTCGACGCGGCCCTGGCCGCGGCGCACGACGGCGCCCCGGAGTGGGTGGGGTACGTCGGCGGCGAACCCTGGTGGACCGAACCCCGGCCCGGGGAGGGTGGCCGCCGCACCCTGGTCAGGGGCAGCACCGGGCAGTCCGTGCTGCCCGCGCCGTGGAACGTCAGCAGCCGGGTCATCGAGTACGGCGGACACCCCTGGGCGGGCGCCGTGCCCGCCGCCGGCGGCGCCCCGCTGCTGGTCTTCACGCACTTCGACGACCAGCGGCTGTACCGGTTCGAGCCCGGCGCCGAACCCCGCCCGCTGACCCCGCCCGGACCCCGCTGGGCCGAACCGCTGCCGTTGCCGGACCGGGGTGAGGTGTGGTGCGTGCTGGAGGAGTTCACCGGGGACGGTCCCGACGACGTGCGGCGCGTGCTCGCCGCCGTACCCCTGGACGGCTCGGCCGCCGAGGACCGGGCCGCCGTACGCGAACTCACCGGCGAGCGGCACCGGTTCCTGACCGGGCCCCGGCTCTCGCACGACGGGCGGCGGGCCGCCTGGCTGGCCTGGGACCACCCGCGGATGCCCTGGGACGGCACCGAGCTGCTGGTCGGCGAGGTCGGTGACGACGGTTCCCTGCACTCGGTCCGCACCGTCGCGGGCGGACCGGCGGAGGCCGTCGCCCAGGTGGAGTGGTCCGCGGACGACCGGCTGCTGTACGCGAGCGACCGCAGCGGCTGGTGGAACCTCTACCGGGACGGCGTCCCCCTCTGCCCGCGCGAGGAGGAGTTCGCCGGGCCGCTGTGGAGGCTCGGCTCCCGTTGGTTCGCGCCACTGGACGACGGGCTGATCGCCGTCGTCCACGGCCGGGGACCGGCCGCGCTCGGGGTGCTCGACCCGGAGACCGGCGAACTGGTCGACGCCGCCGGACCCTGGACCGAGTTCGCCTCGACCCTCGCCGTGCACGGCACCCGGGTTGTCGCGGTCGGGGCCGGCCCGCGCACCGCGCCCGAGGTCGTCGAACTCGACACCGCCTCCGGCCGCGCCCGGGTCGTCGGCACCCAGCACCACGACCCGGTCGACCCGGCCTACTACTCCGAGCCGCAGGTCCGCACCTTCACCGGACCGGGCGGCCGGGAGGTGCACGCCCACGTCCACCCGCCCCGCAACCCCGGTCACACCGCCCCCGCGGGCGAGCTGCCGCCGTACGTCATCTGGGCGCACGGCGGCCCCACCAGCAGGGTGCCGCTCGTCCTCGACCTCGCGATCGCCTACTTCACCTCCCGCGGCATCGGGGTCGCCGAGGTGAACTACGGCGGCTCCACCGGATACGGCCGGGAGTACCGGGAACGGCTGCGCGAGCAGTGGGGCGTGGTCGACGTCGAGGACTGCGCGGCCGTCGCGCTCGCCCTCGCCGAGGAGGGCAGCGCCGACCGCGCCCGGCTCGCGATCCGCGGCGGCAGCGCGGGCGGCTGGACCGCCGCCGCCTCCCTGACCGGCACCGACGTCTACGCCTGCGGCACCATCGCCTACCCCGTCCTCGACCTCGTCGGCTGGGGCGCGGGGGAGACCCACGACTTCGAGTCCCGGTACCTGGAATCCCTGATCGGGCCGCGGGCCGAGGTGCCCGAGCGCTATGCCGAGCGGTCTCCCACCGAGCAGGTGGACCGGCTCACCGCGCCCTTCCTGCTGCTCCAGGGCCTCGACGACGTGATCTGCCCGCCCGCGCAGTGCGAGCGTCTCCTCGCCCGGCTGGACGGACGGCCGGTGCCGCACGCCTACCTGACCTTCGCGGGGGAGGGGCACGGCTTCCGGCGCGCCGAGACCCTGATCCGCGCCCTGGAAGCCGAACTCGCCCTGTACGCCCAGGTGTTCGGCATCGACGTGGCGGGGATCCCCGCCCTGGAGCTGGTGAAGTGAGTGACGTGACCGCAGCAACCGCATCGACGTCAGCGGCCGGAGCGGCCTCGGTGGCCGAACTGACCAGGCCGCCCCGGCTGGCCGCCGGAGCGCGGGTCGCCGTCGTGGCGCCCAGCGGGCCGGTCGTGGAGGAGCGGCTCCAGGCGGGGCTCGACATCCTGCGCGGCTGGGACCTCGACCCGGTGGTGGCGCCCCATGTGCTCGCCCAGGACGGCGGGTTGGGCTACCTGGCGGGCTCGGACGCCGACCGTGCGGCCGACCTCCAGCGGGCCTGGTGCGACCCGTCCGTCTCCGCCGTGCTCTCGGCGCGCGGCGGCTACGGTGCCCAGCGCCTCGTCGACCTGCTCGACTGGGAGGCGATGCGGGCGGCCGGGCCGAAGGCGTTCGTCGGCTTCAGCGACGGGACCGTCCTGCACGAGGCGTTCGCCACCCGGCTGGGACTCGCCACCCTCTACGGGCCGGTGGCCGCGGGCGCCGACTTCGTCAAGAGCGCCGAGGCCCAGGAACACCTGCGGGCCACCCTCTTCGCCCCGGAGACGGTCCGCACGATCTCCTCCCGGGGCACCGCGCTGGTCCCCGGCCGGGCCCGGGGCGTCACGGTCGGCGGCTGTCTGCGACTGCTCGCCACCGGCCTCGGCACCCCGGGCACCCACCCCGGCGCGCGCGGCGGACTGCTCCTCCTGGAGGACGTGGGCGAGCAGCCGTACAGCCTCGACCGGAGCCTCACCCAGCTGCTGCGGTCCGGCTGGCTCGACGGAGTCGCCGGGGTCCTGCTCGGCTCCTGGGACCGCTGCGGACCGTACGAGAGGGTGCGGGCCATGCTCGCCGACCGGCTCGGCGGCCTGGGGGTGCCGGTGGTCGAGGAGTTCGGGTTCGGGCACTGCGCGGACGCCCTGACGGTCCCGCTGGGAGTGACCGCGGAACTGGACGCCGACGCGGGCACCCTCACCCTGACGGAGCCGGCCCTGCGCTGACGGCTCACCCGGGGGCCTGCGCTCCGCGTAGGGTGACGGGATGCCGCACACCGCTTCCCGCTACCTCGCCGAGGGCCCCCGCGTGGGCATCCGTCACTTCACCTACGAGGACGGCGCCGAGTTCATCGCCCGGGCCCGGGAGAGCAAGAGCCTCCACCAGCCGTGGCTGTTCCCGCCCACCACCGACGCCGCCTACGCCGGTTACGCGGGGCGGCTGATCGAGGACCGCAGCAAGGCCGGGTTCCTGGTGTGCGAGAAGGACGCCGACGGCGCGATCGCCGGGTTCATCAACATCAACAACATCGTCGAGGGCGGCTTCCAGTGCGGTGCGCTCGGCTACGGCGCGTTCGCGCACGCGGCCGGGCGCGGCCTGATGCGGGAGGCCATGGGACTGGTCGTCGACCACGCCTTCGGGCCGATGCGGCTGCACCGCCTGGAGATCAACGTCCAGCCCGGCAACGCCGCGTCCATCGCGCTCGCCCGCGGTGCCGGCTTCCGCCTGGAGGGCTTCTCGCCGAACATGATCTACATCGACGGCGCCTGGCGGGACCACGAGCGGTGGGCGATCACGGCGGAGATGCGCGCGCCCGGCTGACGGCCTTTGCGCAATCCTGACCGGTAGCTCCCCTGGCCACCGCACCCGCGGCCGGGTTCCATGGTGATCGTGACCAGGATCCGACGTGAGGTACTGACCCTGCCCGCGGCGGAGTTGGGCCCGGACAACCCGCTGCCCCCGCTCCGTCCCCTGAAGGAGATCCACCGCGTCGACGAGCGCGACCGGCCGGACCTGCCGGCGGACATGGTCCGGCAGCTCGGCCACGGACAGCCGCGCAGCCTGCTCCCGGTGCGGATCCGCGACGGCTACGGCAGGACCCGCGAGCCCCGTGACCTGGACGCGCTCGTGATCGAGAACGACCGGCTGCGGGCCACCGTCCTGCCCGGCCTCGGCGGCCGGATCGCCTCCCTCGTCCATCTCCCCACCGGTCGCGAACTCCTCTACCGCAATCCGGTGTTCCAGCCCGCCAACCTCGCACTCAACGGCGCCTGGTACGCCGGCGGCATCGAGTGGAACATCGGCGCCACCGGTCACACCACCCTCTGCTGCGCCCCGCTGCACGCGGCCCGCGTCCCCGCCCCCGACGGCGGGGAGATGCTGCGCCTGTGGGAGTGGGAGCGGCTGCGCGACCTGCCCTTCCAGGTCGACCTGTGGCTGCCGGACGGCTCGGACTTCCTGTACGCCGGGGTCCGCGTCCGCAACCCGCACGGACACCCCGTGCCGTTCTCCTGGTGGTCCAACACGGCCGTACCCGAGGACCGCCGGATCGCGGTACCGGCGGCACACGCCTGGGAGTTCGGCCCCGAGCGCCGACTGCACCGGGTGCCCGCCCCCGCGTACGACGTCATGCCCGCGTACGCCACCGACTGGTTCTACGACATCCCGGACGGGCGGCGCCGCTGGATCGCCGCGCTCGGCGTGGACGGCCACGGGCTGGTGCAGACCTCCACCGACGAACTGCGCGGCCGGAAGCAGTTCGTATGGGGCTCGGGGCCCGGCGGGCGGCGCTGGCAGGAGTGGCTCGGCGCGTCCGGCACCGGCGACTACCGCGAGATCCAGGCCGGCGTCGCCCGCACCCAGCTGGAGCAGGTCCGGCTCGACGCGGAGAGCGAGGTGTCCTGGCTGGAGGCCTACGGGCCGCTGAGGGCACGCCCCGAGGAGGCGGGGGAGGCCCTGGAGTCCGTCCTGCCCCGCGCCGCACTCGACGCCGCCCGGGCCGCCTGGCAGCCGTACGCCGACGCCGAACCCGGCGAGACCCTCGCCACCGGCTCCGGCTGGGGCGCCCTCGAAGTGCTGCGCGTGGACCGCAAGTTGCCCGGCACGCCGTTCGCCGAGTCCACCCTGGGCGAGGAACAGGCGCCCTGGCTGGCGCTGTTGCGCACCGGTACCCTGCCCGAACCCCGCCGGGTACGGCCCCCGGGACCCACCCTGGTCGCGCCGCACTGGCGGGACATGCTGGAGACGGCACCCGCCACCCCGGACACCGAGTACCACCTCGGCGTCGCCCAGTGGCACGCCGGGGACCATGCCCAGGCCGTCCGCAGCTGGGAGCGCGGCCTCCGACTCGCCCCGTCCCTGTGGCCGTCGCTGCGCTGCCTGGCCGTCGCCGACCAGGAGTACGGGCACCACGAGCGGGCCGCCGAGCGGTACGCCGACGCCTTCGACGACCTGTGCCGGGAACGCCGTGACGACGGCGAGACCTGGACGGCGGCCTGTGCGGCGCTCGGCCGCGAGGCACTGGAGGCGCTGCTGCGGGTACGGCGGGTCGCGGACGCCCGCGCCGTGTGGGAGGCGCTGCTGCCCGCGACCCGGGAGCGCGGCCGGTTCCGGCTCCTGGAGGCGGAGCTGCTGCTCGCGGAGGGACGACAGGAGGCCGCGCGGGCCGTGTTCGAGGGCGGCTTCGAGGTCGCCGACCTGCGGGAGGGGGCGGACGCCGTCGGCCGGCTGTGGGCGCGGCTCACCGAGGAGCCGCTGCCCGGCCGGTACGACTTCCGGATGCGGCCGCCCGGCCCCTGATCAAGCCTGGTGCTGGTCGACGTACTCGAAGATCGAGCCGTCCGGGTGCATCGCCAGCAGGTTGCGGCCGGCCGGCGTCGGCACCGGCCCCGCGATGATCTGCGCACCGAGGCCGCTGAGCAGCCGGTGCGCCTCCGTCACGTCCTTCACCGCGATGGTCGCGGCCACCTTGCGCAGCACCTCCAGCTCCGCCTCCGGGCCGCTCATCAGAAGGAACGAGCCGACCGCGGCGACCTGGACGCCGCCGCGTTCGAAACGGCTGGCTCTGCCGCCGGAGAGACGTTCGTAGAAGGGGATCGCGGTATCGAGGTCGTCGACGCAGATGCGCAGGGAGGCGCCCAGAATCTCCATGCCACGAGCCTAGTGCCGCAACAGGCAACGTTCGCCCCGTCGCGACGCCGGGCACCGTACTCTCGCCGCACCGTCCGAAAGCCCAAGTACATCCAGTACGAGGCCTTCCGGCCGGCACTCCCCCCAGAGCACGCACCGGACGCCGCTCCTTGACGGGCAAACGTTGCCTGCCGCGGCACCAGGGCCCTTCTGATGGATCTCCGCGGCGTCGCGACGCCCGCCACCCCGCACGCCGATCGCACGCACCGAACGCCGCTCCTTCTCCCACGGAGAT